>CANRJU010000072.1 GCA_947631075.1 uncultured Lachnospiraceae bacterium | reverse complement strand
GAAGCTGGCAAAGGAGAAGGCCGCCGACCTGGTGCTGGCAACGGATCCGGATGCCGACCGTCTGGGCGTTTATGTAAAGGACACCAAGTCCGGCGAGTACATCTGCCTCACCGGCAATATGTCGGGCAGCTTTTTAGCGGATTATGAGATCGGACAGAAGCTGGCGCTGGAGGGCAAGCTGCCGGAGGACGGCGAGCTGATCAAGACCATCGTTACCTCCAATATGGTAGACGCGATGGCAAAGCATTACGGAATTAAGGTGACCGAGTGCCTGACCGGATTTAAGTGGATCGGAAAAGAAATCCTGCGGATGGAGACGACGGGAAAAGGCCATTATCTCTTTGGCTTTGAGGAGAGCTACGGCTGCCTGATTGGAACCCACGCGAGGGACAAGGACGCGATTGTCGCCTCTATGGCGCTGTGCGAGGCAGCCGCTTATTACAAGACGCAGGGCAAGACGATTTGGGACGCTATGCTGGAGATGTACGAGAAGTACGGCTATTATAAGGACAATGTAATTTCTATCACCCACAAGGGCATGGAGGGCCTGGCAAAGATCAAGGCCATTATGGACAGCCTGCGCGAGAATCCGCCGATGAGCTTTGGCGATTACAAGGTGACATCGACAAGGGATTATCAGCTGGATGTGATTAAGGATCTGGCGACAGGAGAGACAAGACCTACCGGTATTCCGAAGTCGAACGTGCTCTACTTCGATCTGGAGGACAACGCATGGCTCTGTGTGCGTCCTTCCGGTACGGAGCCGAAGATTAAGGTTTACTTTGGCGTGGTAGGAAAAGATCTGGCCGACGCGGACGCCAAGTCGCAGGAGCTGGCGGATACGGTGAAGGCGCTGATGGATCAGCTGGGATGATCCGCAGGAAGAAGAAAGGATAAAGAGGGGTGAAAATCCTATGAACCAGTACCTGAGTGAATGGGCAGGTAAAATATTGATGGAGGAACTGGACGAGGGCATTATCAATGCCCCCCAGGATCTCCTGGGATGTCATATCTACGAAGAAAAGGATGTGCAGATTTTTACGGCCTATCGTCCCTGCGCCCAGACAATCTGGCTTTTGGATGGCAAGGGAGAGATAGCGGGAGAGATGGAGCCGATGGAGGTGGACGGTCTCTTTGGCTATGTGATTGAAAAAAAGACAAAACGACTGAAAAAATACGCGTTTCGCGTGAAATACAGCGATCAGGATATCGTGGATATTCAGGATCCCTACGCCTTTGAGCGGACGATTTCGGACTATGACCGCTATCTGTTCGGCGAGGGAACGAACTACAAAATCTATGAAAAGCTGGGCGCTCACCTGGAAACGGTGAACGGCGTGGAGGGCACGCGCTTCGCGGTCTGGGCGCCGATGGCGCGCAGCGTCAGCGTAATTGGCGATTTTAATATGTGGGACGGCCGCCTGCACAAGATGATGCTCCACGGCGAGAGCGGCATTTATGAGCTGTTCGTACCGGGAGCGTGGGAGGGAGCCTCCTACAAATACGAGATTACGGCAAGGGACGGCGAGCGGCATTACAAGACGGATCCCTACGGCAATTACGCGGAGCTCCGTCCGGGCAATGCCTCTCGGATTGCCTCGCTGGACGGATATGAGTGGCAGGACAAGACTTATATCAAGAACCGCGACAAGAAACCGGCGGCTGTCAGGGACAGAGAGCCCATGAGCATCTACGAGGTGCATCTGGCCTCCTGGAAAAAGCGGATTGAGGACGATGACAACGGCAATTTCAGCTACCGGGAATTGGCGCAGATGCTGGGAGATTATGTGGTCGAGATGGGGTACACCCACATCGAGCTCATGGGTATTGCGGAGTACCCGTTTGACGGCTCCTGGGGCTATCAGGTTGGCTGTTACTACGCGCCTACCAGCCGCTACGGCGAGCCCAGGGATTTTATGTATTTTGTAGATGAAATGCACCGCCGCGGAATCCAGGTCATACTGGACTGGGTACCGGCGCATTTCCCCAAGGACGCCCACTGTCTGGGAAATTTCGACGGGCAGGCGCTCTATGAGCACCCGGACCGCCGCCGGGGCGAGCACCCGGACTGGGGAACCTACATTTTTGACTACGGGCGCAAGCAGGTCAAGAACTTCCTTGTCGCGAACGCGCTGTTCTGGATGGAGAAATTCCACATCGACGGTCTCCGCGTAGACGCGGTGGCGTCCATGCTGTATCTGGACTACGGCAAGCAGGACGGCGAGTGGCTGCCCAACAAGGACGGCGGCAACGAGCACTATGAGGCGGTGGAGTTTTTACAGCAGCTAAATACGATTATGGGAGAGCAGTTTCCCGGAGCTTATATCATCGCCGAGGAGTCCACGGCGTGGCCGGGCGTGACGGCGTCGGCTGACAAGGGAGGACTGGGCTTTTCCTACAAGTGGAATATGGGCTGGATGAATGATTTCCTTGAATATATGAAGTTAGATCCGTATTTCAAGCAGTTCCATCACGGACAGCTCTGTTTCAGCATTGATTATTACCTGAGCGAGAAATATATTCTCGTTCTGTCCCACGACGAGGTAGTGCACGGCAAGTGCTCCCTGTGGAACAAGATGCCGGGCCTTGAGGGCGACAAGTATGCGGCTCTCCGGGCGGCCTACGGCTTTATGTACGGGCATCCGGGCAAGAAACTCCTGTTCATGGGACAGGAATTTGCCCAGAAGCGGGAGTGGGCGGAATACCGCAGCCTGGACTGGTTTTTGCTAGACGAGGACGAGCGGCACCGGAAGATGCAGGACTATGTCAAGGAGCTGAACCACATGTATCAGAAGTACGACGCCCTGTACTACAATGATTTTGACGTCATGGGATTTGAGTGGATGGACTGCAGCCGTCCCCAGACCAGCACGGTCGCCTTCGTGCGCCGGGGCAAGACGGCGAAGGACCAGTTAATGTTCATTCTGAACTTCACGCCGGTGGCGCATGAGAAGTACACGGTCAAGGCGCCCTGCAAGGGCAAGTACACCGAGATTCTCAACTCCGACGATCCGAAGTTCGGCGGGCTGGGACGCATGAACGAAAAGCCGATCACGGCGAAGAAAAAGACCGTGACGAAGAAAAAGACGTCAAAGAGCGGCAAGGCGGAAACGGTGACAGAGGAAGGATACGAGATTGAGCTGTATCTCCCGCCGCTGTCGGCAGTTGTGCTCAAATTCGACTATCAGGGGTAAAATATCAGGAATCAGACAGGTTGTGGTCTGATTCCTGTTTTTTACGCATCTTTTTCCTGCTCGATTTTATTTAAAACTCCCTTTTCCATCTCATACACTTCATCGCACAATACATCAATGTCCTCTGCGTTATGGCTGCAGAGCAGAATAGTCGTTCCCTCATCTCGCAGCTTTTTAAAAAGCCTGCGCATATCTTCCACCCCGTCCTTATCCAGTCCGTTCATGGGTTCGTCCAGAACGAGCAGCGACGGATTTTCCATAACGGCCTGCGCAATGCCAAGACGCTGTCGCATGCCGAGCGAAAATTTTCCCACCCGTTTTTTATCCTGCGGATCAAGTCCTGCCAGTTCAAGCACTTCCCGGATTCGGTCATCTTGAATTTTTCCCCGGATTGCCGCAAGGTTTTTCAGATTTGTAAATGCCGACTGATGCGGCACAAAAACAGGCGTTTCAATAATAATGCCTATATCGGACGGAAAATCTACATCCTTTCCCACCCGCTCTCCATTTACAGTCACCGTCCCGGTGTCAGGGCTTAACAGGCCGCATATAATTTTCATGAGAACCGTTTTGCCGGATCCATTTCGTCCTATGATGCCCGTAATCAATCCCTTTTTAAAAGTCGCGGTTGTCTCCTGAAGAACTTTCTGTTTTTTAAATGTTTTTGATACACCGACAAGCTCAATCATAATAAACCTCCATTCTCGATTTCGAAGCGTAGCGGAGAAAGTACGAGTAAAAAGCGGCATGGCTGTTTTTCTCTGTACATTTTATTACTATCATGGTTTTCTTCGCCTCAGCAACGCGGGCGCACCTGCCCACAACAACACACATATCGCGGTCTGCGCATAATACGCCGCATCAGGCACGCCGCCGGAAATCATATCGGCGCTCCGGATATACATGCCCCAGTTCGCGGGAATCCAGATCCAGCCGGATGTCACAATCCGGTGTCCGGCGATTGCCATTCCATACCACAAAACCAGCAGCACTATGCTCGCTATATGTCCATTCCTCCAGATCATGCAAAAGGTCTGCGCCAGACACAGCAATACAAGATGTGAAAGCCATATGGCGCTTATTTTCAAAAATTCCGTGCCGCGCACCTGGCTGTTTCCCATGTATGCGTATAGCATATAAATTATGAACGTCCCTGCGCCCCCGCAGAACAGAGTATTTATCACCGTCTTATTTACAAGCGAGCGGTAGAACCTCTGGTATGAACCATATCGGATCAGCGCGATATATTTGAGCCTCTCCAGCTGGTCGTAAATCTGATTTCCAGTTAAAAAATACAAGACGGCAATGCCGGACATCCATGTGAGCATGGTCATCCGGGCATCGAACATTTGTCTGGACAACGGAAATCCGGTCAGCATACACAGCAGCGTTTCCCGGTCATCCGGCAATTCCACATAATTCTTTATGTCGAGCAGGCATATCCCAAAAAGCAGGGCGAACACACCTGCTATAATAAAAAATTCCGCGCCGTATTTTAATAGTTTAATTTTCACATTGCGAAATAAGAAGCTATCAATCTTATTTTTCACATCTAGCCCACCTCATGCTTTTTCGCATAAATTATATTCATCCCCGCTAAAATCAAAATAATAGTCAAAAAATAAATCGCGCTGAAAGCAAAATTTTCATTCTGAAATCCGTTTTCCATCCGGTTCATAAAAGTAAAGTTACGGATAACAGAGATGATTTTGTCCGTATCCGAGCCGGGGCTGACGGCGTTAATATTGTTCGGCAGCACATCCAGAATAAATTTCTCCAGCACGAGCAGCGTGACCAGGACGGCTGTTCCCAGCGCCTTTATATCCAGAAGATGGAATAAAAGGATAAATAAGCCGATGCAGGTATAGGCAAGAAAATATATAAGCATACAAGTCATGTTCTGGGGATATATTTTCCAGTCCGTCCAGTCCATATTGTTAAAGCTCGTCGCGCAGCCCATGATGTTAATTAAAAAAATCCATATCAGGCTGGCGCATGCGATTCCCAGCATTTCCGTCGCGATCCATCTCCGTTTGCCTGTGCGGATAATGTAAAATCGGTCGTCCTGATTGATCACGGGCGATTCCACAAAGCAGAAAATCATAACAGTCAGCAGTACCGATGAGATCAGCATGGAATTATCCGGAGAGACTACCTGTACAAAAACATCAAAAGGCCCTTCCAGTATCAGATAGGCAGGCTTCGACACCAGTTTTCCGGAAACATGCTGGTAACAGGTCAGCATAGTCCCGATGCAGACAAGGACAAGCGCCCCCGTTTTCCAGGACAGGAATCTCTTGGTAATATTTCGCGTTAATAATTGAAACATCTTAATCCTCATTTCTGAGCGAACTATGTTCGCTTTGCAATTCTGTTTTCGCTCCTAGCGATTTCCCTTAATCATCTGGCGGATCGAGAACCAGAACACCGCCGTCCCCGCCAGGATCCAGAACAGCGCATCGCCCAAAGAAATAGGAATCCCGCTCATCCATTCCAGCGTAAAATACGGATAAAAAATGGCCTCAAACCCCGCCCGGATCATGAGCGGAACAAACATAAAATGAAACAATACATTTTCCGCCAGGAGAAAAATAAGAAACGGAACAACCGTTGCCACATATTTATTTTTTGCCACTGCGCTTGTCGCCACGGTCATAGCAGAGAACACCGCCCCATACAGTCCTGCTAACAGCGCCCAAATAATATATAAAATAATTCCCTTTCCGCTTTTTACAAGGTTCAGATAAAAGCTCGGCTCATCTCCCAGAACCTGCTGCTGGTCTAAAAAAACAATTCTGCCCGGCGTCAGAGCAATCAGCGTCGCCGTAAATAAAAATTCAGCCGCGAGCACCATAATCAGTCCGGACAGCAGCCCGGTAATCATCTTGACCGCAATATATTTCTCTTTTCCTGCCCGGATTATAGAAAAATATATGTATCCGCTGTTTAATTCATCGTGAAGTAAAAAGGTGACCGGAACGGCTGCCAATAATGGCACGGCAATATATACATTTCCAAAAGTATCCCACGCGTTCAGAAAATGCACCAGCATGGAAATGGTTTCATTTCCCAGCGTATCGGTCCAGAACCCGACCGTTCCGAGCATCAGCAAAATGAATAGCAATAGCGTGCAGACTGCATACTGCGGAGAAAAAATGATTTTTTTCAGTTCCTTTTTCAGCATATCCCTGCCATCCCCATTCCTTTATTTATATGTTAAATATTCTGTTTTCACAATAAATATTGTCCCACACTTCTTTTGTTATAAGATTGACTTGATACACCTTTTTAACATCGTCAACCGTTGTATAAAAATCTGCTCTTGGCTCAAGCGTATATACGCCATTTTTTTCTTCGGACGCCATGTAGGCAATTCGCGCCACATCTACATCCAGCTCCCCGCTTCCTCTCATCGAGAGGATATAATTCGCGAAAAGCTTATACGCCTTCTGCGGGCTGTTTACAGATATTTCTTCATCATAATTTTTTATGTTTACCGTTTCGGACAGCCGGCGGAGATTTATTCCGATAATCTGATTATTTCCCAATGTGATTTCGACGTCATCTATTTTTTCAGGCATATCCTGAGTCGGCGGGTAGGCGAGCGTCAGCTCTTTTTCATCGATATATCGTTTCATATACACGACTACGCTGTTATCGCCCTGAATAATTTCTCTGTCTATGACATATCCGTTTTTTTTGTCCCCATATGGCAGGCCCAGCCGTTCAAACAGTTTTTTTATCTCTTTCTGGATCACGGCTTCCTCGATTGGCTCATAGCAGTAATCTTTCCCCGTCTTTTTATAATATTGCTCCTCTCCGAACACCGTCCCATTATAATATATGTAAGTTTCTCCCCACTCCATCAGCTGGTAAATATCTTTTGTATTATAGACGATCGTATGTTCCGTGCCATCCTCATTTTTATCAATAGTAGCCTCTTGATGTTTTTTGTCATCATTTTGCCGGAAATAGTGCTTGTATATTATTTTCTGAAATTTTTCCATGCGCTCCCGCGGAATGTATTTTACCTCGATTGTCTTTAAATCATCTAATTCCTGCTGCATTTTGGCGAACTGCTCATCCTGCTTGTCTATTTTTATAAAGGAGCCTTCCGACTGGGAATTGCAGGCGGTCAGCATCAGCAGTACAGCCAGGAGCATCAAGGCTGTGAGTTTTTTGTTAAGTGAGTTCGGCATTGTTTTTCCCTCTTAATTTGTACATACACTACTGTTTAATAATACATAGTTTATTATATTTTGTCAAGATATATTTTTGAGTTCGCAATATTGATAGACGATCTAATGTAAACCTGCAAAATTAAATGTCAACCTTTTTCGCCTAAACCGTATTATATACGGCGCGTTCAATCATTGCTAAAGATTTCTATTGCTATTTAACCTTCCAATGAGTATAATAGCATTAAAAAATACAAAAGGAGTGGGAGCGTATGGATGTTTTTATTCGAGATTATCTGATGGGAAGTTCACTGGCATATTACTTAATCGGAATAGTTGTATATGGCATCTCACGGACCGTATTTGTAATGCGCCGGAAAAAGAGTACTTCCATAAAAAGGGAGTTGCTGCTATTCGTATTTGCCAGCTATTGCATTATAGTAATTGCTGCTACCGTGATTCCCAAGTGGTATTTAAATACCATTGACGGGGTTGATCACATTGAATTTAATCTCCTTCATTTTGGACAGCCGCAATTCAATTTTATCCCGTTTAAAACCATTTTCTCTTTTATAACGCAGGAGGGCGAACTGAGCAAAATAAAAATCCACCCTAAAATCGGATAGGAGACCAGTCAGCAATGGCTAGTCTCCTATCCCGTTAATTACTCGCGCTTTCATCCGTCGAGACACCGTCCCCCTGCCTGTTCAAGATGTTGAGAACCCCATTTGTTATATTTGAATAATTTTCCGATAGCGTCATCAAATGTTCTTTTCCAGCGGGTTCAAGATGATAATATACTCTTGTGCGCTTCCTCCCCACCAGCTTGGAGTACTCGCTGATCATGCCCGCCTCCTCCAGCTTGTAGACAGCCGTGTAAATCGTATTCTGCGAAATCGATAGCAGACCTTCCGATTCGCGGGATATGGTTTTCGTTATATCATATACATAACTGTCCTGTCTGTCTAAAATAAAAAGAACTAATAAATCTGTGACGCCTGTTAAAAGGCTGTTTTTATATGCCATAGCAGTTCCTCTCGTCAACGGTCATGATCAATCCGTAATTTCTGTTTCATCAAAATAAAATTGTTCTTGTTTGAAAATTTTAAAGTTTTCGTATAAAAAATGTGCGTATATGCCGAGCCCGATCAGAGCGAACAGCAAAAGCGTAGCAATACATCGTTTTACCCATTTGCTGATTCGGATTTTTTTGACAAGGCGTGAGGAGTCAATGCTTCCTATGTAAGTGCTGACAACATCGCACGGCTCTCCAAAATCGTGAATGATTTCCGATACAGAAGCAACTCCTTCTTCCGCGCAAAAATCTTCTACGGAATCTGCTAATTTGCTGAGATACTTTTTCTCCGCTCTTCCCATAATGGGGAAAAGGTTTTGCACTTCTTTCATGTACTGCTGGCTCGGCTTGCGCAACTGAATCATCTCCTTGCTATCGTTGTAATAAGGGGTTAAAGTCATGTGTATGTTATTTGTCAGGAAACGGCCCGACATATGAATAATACAAAAAAACATCTGTCACGTCAATATTACGGATTCAAAAACATATTGACATGATATTATGATGAGAATATAATCATTGTAGATGTGTGGTAATTGCCAGAGGAAAATAAAATATTTTTCCCAATCTGCAACTTTTTTCAATCCTTATTCGTTATATATATAGAAGAATAAAAAAAGCGAGGGGGGAATCACAATGAAAAAAACGACAAAAAAATCAAGAGCGATCATAGGCTGCCTTTTGAGCTTGAGCCTCTGCCTCAGATCCCTGTCCGTCCCATGCGCCGCCGCAGAGCCAGAGGACGAGGTCTATACGGATGAAGAATATACGGATGGAGACTACCGGTATTTTTTGATGAAGTGGCAGGAGGGAAAAGTGGCAAGCATCACAGACTACACGGGAACGGAAACAAAGCTCTTCATTCCGGATACGCTCGGCGGATATCCTGTGAAAGAAATACATACAATCTTCTCGGGGAATAATAAGAATATTACCGAGATTCATCTGCCCAACAGTATAGATGGCCCGATGAATGGTCTTGGCGGAACTCTTTGCTCATTGCCCGAACTGTCTGCTATTCAGGTGAATGATGACAACCCGGGGCTGGCGAGCCGGGACGGGGTGCTGTACTCGAAGGATTTCAGCACGATCTGGGCATATCCGGCTGCCAAGACGGACGCAAGCTATGTCATGCCGGACACGGTAGAGCATTTCGGTTTAAGTGGAAATAAGTTTCTGAAAGAGCTCACATTTTCCTCCAATGAACACTGTACCTCAACAAGCGAGGCGGTATGTTTTGGAAGTTCCTTAGAGAAGGTAATCATGCCTCCCAACATTACGAGAGTTGACAATGAATCATTTGAAAATTGCAAGAACCTGAAGGAGATCCAGTGGAGCGAGAATACAACCAGCATCGGACATTTTGCATTTTACGGCTGCTCTTCGCTGACGGATGTGAAGCTGCCCCCATCGGTAGTACATCTGGATGCAGCCGCATTTGCCTACTGTGAAAATCTGAGAAGCATAGAGCTTCCCTACGGACTGAAAATAATCAACAGCAGCGCTTTTCTCGACGACACCGCACTGAAGACGGTTACAATTCCGGACAGCGTGACCAATATCGGACAGGATGCCTTTAGGGAATGTCCGGCGAAAATCAAAAAAGCGCCCTACTTAAAGAGAGAGGCAATTAACGATGGCGGCAGAAAAACTTATAGATACCGGGCGAAAATAAAGGCGGGGAAAAAAGGGAAGAAAAAGACTTACCTTGCCAAGAACATCACCCAGTTTCAGGCAGATAAAGACTCGGTAAAGCTGAAAAAGGGAACGAGCCAGTCATTAAAGACCATCGTCTATATCAAGGAAAAGAAAGTCGGCGCGCTGGATCCTTCTTCCCGGATTCTCTCATTCAGTTCCGATAATGAAAAGGTGGCGTCCGTCACTAAAAAAGGCGTAGTGCGGGGCAAGAAAAAGGGAGTAGCGAATATAGATGTGACGCTGCGGACCACCGGGGAAAGCTATCCGGTGAAGGTAAGGGTGACGTAGAATAGATACGCGGAGGTGATACAATCTTATATCTAAGCAATCATTTAGGAAAATCAATTTGTAACTGGAAATCGTTAATTATTAAAAGACAAAATAGTAAATGAAGGTAAGTAAAGGTCATAATGACATAAGGATCTGCAGGGGACAGAGCTTTTGTGTGAATGGAAGAAAGGTGGTAGTTATGAGCAGGATTGCGTTAAAAAGATTTATAATAGCTGTATTGGTATTTTCAGTGTCTTTTTCTATAACAGCAGTTAAGGGACGGGCGGATGGAGCTGCTCCGGCGGCTACCGGGAGCGCGGTATCCGCGGGAACGTCGGACTGTGTCGTGAAAAAACTGAAAGGCGCTAAGGCCTCCAATGTCCAGTTGGCGATTAACAGCAAGGGGAAGCTGGAAGTTTCTCTTGCCAATTACAGCGAGGACAGGCCGAAAAAAAAGGGAGGGAAGCTGCTCTCCTTTAACAAGAGCGATTCCGACAGAACCGTGACGAAATTGCCGGATGTTATTTTGTATCAGTACAGGGTCACCCATGGAAAG
>CANRJU010000071.1 GCA_947631075.1 uncultured Lachnospiraceae bacterium | reverse complement strand
ATAATGACGATGCAGAGAGAAAAATTCAATCCATTCTAAGCGGTCAGCTTGCGTAAAAGTCCTAGGATTGAACATGATACCGCACTCATCTATGACAACAAGCGTTTCATGCTCCCTATGTCCCTTATGATTCTCTTTAGCGTACTGCTTAAGAAAATCAACGGTCAACTCATTATTCGGAACATAATCAAAACGGCCTAAACTACGCTTATGAGGTCTAAACCACTTAAATAGACGATGCAACCAGAAGCCTAAAAAGGAGTAAGCACAAAAATCCAAGTTAATCGGATAATTAGCAATAACATTTCCTCTAGTCCGCAAACGATAAAAAATTTTCTCCGTAGCATGATAAGATTTACCGCTTCCCGGAGTACCCGAATATAAATGAATCATAAAAACACAACCTTTCTTTTTTGTATAAATTGCACAAAGATTTTTCCTTCAGTACGAACGGCTCCAGACGGATCAGGAACAAAAAGTAAAAAAAAACTATACAAAGTGCACAAAAATCTTTCTGCAAAAAAATAAAAATCAATCACCAATAGCTTTTATCCACCTAAGAATAATCTGGTAAGCATAATAGAGGGCAATAGCAGAGAGCCATACAGCTGTTATTGTTATAAAATCCGCTATTGGTATAAACCAGTTCAAATATTGGAGAACTTCATTATCTGCCATTTCTGTAATATGCTCCGTAAAAGGAGACATTGGAAGAAAAACAAATATAGCAGACAAAATAGAATTGAGCACCTCGGCAATAGCATTCCATACAGATGACATAAGAACACCCCCTAACCTTTAATCAGATATCGAGTAACAAAAGCAAGACCAGCAATATAAATGATGCGAAGGAACCAACGCACAAGAACGGCCAACTTTTCAAACTTCGACAAGTCAATAGAAACTGTTTTTTGAAATTTCATGCTCTTAACTTTGAAAGGAACTTCAAATTTGGGAGCTTTAGATTTCGCCTTAAGTACCTTGACCGTATTATATAAATCCCACGGAATACAGAACGGAAAACGCTCATACCATTGAACATTTGAAGATTCACCCGCTGGATTTATAGGAGTAGTAGAAGGCGTTTCCGGTTCTTTATCTGGATCAGTGCTAGAATCTGGGTCTTTACCAGTGTCCGGATCAGTGCCAGGTTCCGGATCAGTGCCAGGCTCTGGATTAGTCCCAGGGTCCGGATTAGTGCTAGGCTCTGGGTCAGTACCAGTTCCGGGATTTTTGCCGGGATCCGGATCAGTGCCAGTTCCGGGATTTTTGCCGGGATCCGGATCAGTACTAGTTCCGGGATCAGTGCCAGGATCTGGATTTTTGGGATACTCAAGTTCAGAACCAGTAGTAGGATCGCCGAGAAATTCACGGCCACCAACACCCAACTCATTAGATCCGGCAGCGCTAATACCTTCAACAACAGAATCAAAATTAATTCCTTTTTCGGGATGCGTGTTACCATTTGCATCCTCGCCCTCGCCAGTACGAGTATATTTCTCGCCCTCTGGAGATTCCATTGTCTTGCGAGCTGTCTCGCCTTTATCCTCAACTCCCGTCCAAGAAGAATCCGGCAGACCTTTCCAGCCGTCGGCCATACATTCGAGAATATATTCATAATCATAAACACCGGATTGAATCAAGGAACGGAACTTTTTAAAATTTTCTTCTGTACCACAATCAATTAAATGAGGACATATTACATTGTAATCATCTAAAGAAGCACGATTTATAATAATATGATTAAATAAAGAACATGCTTCTTTAGTTACTTCATTATCTATCAAATTGTAAATTCTAAAAGAATTAACTGTAGAATTTAAAGAAAAATGAGAAAGTGTGATATTATGAAAATAAATATCCAAAAAACAAGTAAAATTACCAGAAACACTATTATCAAACACAACAGAAAAATAAGCAAAATCATCTTTATAATAAACAACGGGAAACATTTTAGAATTTATAAAAGTATTTCTACCAGAATTAAAAACTTGATAATTATCAAAACCAAAAGAAACCAAAGCAGGATCTGTAGGACTTGATATAAAAACAAAATTACTTATTTTTGTAGAAGGATCATGCAAAACTTTAGAAAGGTTATTTTCCCAAAAATCAAAGGAATAATCACACTTCACATTATCAACTGGAGAACCCTCTGGGGAACCTTCTTTATCATATTCTAAATCAAACCTTGAACGATAGTCCTCAACCTTCATGCTTTTAGTCAAATAATTTACAATCTGGAAAAGAGACGTCTCAAAAACGAGAGGCATAAACGTAGTGGGAAAAACCTTTAGATTAGATTCTGAATCTCCCTCGCCGGGATCAGGAGAAGGTGAAGGCGTAGGATCCTCATCATCCCCACCGGGAAACATTATGATTTTACTGCTTATATTTTCAAATGCAGTAGAAAAATCAAGCGCAGAAGTTCCGTCAACTTTGTCGTATTGGTCAAGCAGAAGATTAACCCACTCTTTTTTTAGAACCTTAGTTGAAAGAAGATAAGTCTTTGCCAATGCTTCCTCAAAACGCAGCATTTCCGCAGTATCCGAAAAAACGAACATTTTAGAAAAATTCGGATGATTCGTATAAGAATCTTTTACATATTGCTGGGCGCTAGGAAAGTCTGTTATGCCAGCAGATTCACGGGATTCTACCACATCCGAGACGGAAGCTCCTCCGGCCAGAGACCCCATGAGAGTGGCGAGCTCCCAGAAAATACCGAACACTGCATCATCCACACCTGCGAGAGCCTGAACTTCCGTTTCTTGATGAAGCCATCCATAAGAGACGAGAGAGAGGAGAGTAACGCAGACCATAAAGAGCGCCACCATCCGTTTTGACATCCTGCGGAAGATGCGCTTTACCTTCACCTTGAAATGGCGAGCCTTCACGCAGAACCTTAAGTAAAACCTTGCAACCTTATTTTTCATAAATTTTCACCTCCATATAGTAATCAAGGGCAATCGGATAAAAAAGCAATCCGATTACCCTTTTGTAAATTATCAGTAACATAAAGCTGTCAAGCAGAATAGAAAACCACGATTCCGCTTGACAGCAGCCGGCAACCCGTCTCCAATCACTTCGCAAACTTTTTGAAGAACTTGATACCAAGCGATACGGCAAGGGCAACGCCCATAATGGCCAACGCCGCAGGAAGAGCAGTCTCGAAGATATCAATGACATCCCCTTTGACGGAAGTAAAGGCCGTACTGAGAGCCTGTGTCAACGTTTCACTCATATATTTCACCCCCTTGTAACATTTTTTTATGTTATAAACGAAAAAATGAAAAGGCCTTCATGATGCCGAACAAAATCAGCTCCAGAGGAATAATGAGAAGCATACCCGAACCCAAAGCGAAAAAGCCATATTTCAATATTTCCGTAACAACATCTGGATTAACCAGTACCAAAAAAATCACCCCCGTATCCGATAAATCAGATAATGGCCAATTATGCAACCAATTCCAAAAGAGAGCATGATGTAAGCAGAAAAGGCTATATTAATGGCAAACTGCCAATATTCCAGATTATCCATCATCAGCACCCCCCATTACTTTGCCGGAACAGGATTAATATATTCGATATTCATATAAGTCCTATCCGATGTAATACGGATATTCAAGCCACATTCGACCTGCGTCATAGGCTTTAGCTGACTGACCTTCTGCTTGATATCATCATTTACATAGATCCGTTCGGAGTCAAAACCTTGCAACAGGCCTATGACTGTATAAGGCTTGCCATTCTGGGAAGTTCCCGTTTCCATTCCTAGATAAGTCATTTTTGCAGATACTTTCATAATTCAATCCATCCTTTCTAATCTTTTTTAACCAATTCATCAAAATGTTCTACATAATATTTACAGACTTTTTCAAGAGTAGACTTTTCTCTATTGTACTGGTAACAATCAATACACCCAGAAGAAAACAAATATTTTAGAGAAACCAGTAAATTTCTTTTGAAATCAAAAACCGTGCAACGTGAAGAATCCTCTAATGGCCAAAGTTCACATTTAACCATATAGTCCAAAATTAAATCATAGCGTATCAATTTCATGCAAACACCTCTTTCTTTTAAATCCCTAACATGATATAATTAAAGATAATATTCAGTTGTCAAGGTGCGATAAAGAGATATCAGTAGATATCTACTTGTTTAATACATACTACCACAAAAGAAAATAGATGTCAATAGATATCTACGCAAGAAAGGAGGATAGAATGACAAAATATAAAAACAAGACGTACCCACTAAGAATTGACAATATATTACAAGAAAAAATAAAATATATTGCAGACCTAAATGACAGACCAGTCTCAAAGCAATATGAGCGAATCATAAGAGAATATATTGAACGCTACGAACAAGAAAAGGGGGAAATCATAATTGATACCAGAGGAACTGATATATGATATAAAGTTTTTCTTCCTGACAATCCATTACCTGATACTGAACACAATCGGCTATAAAGTAGTTGGAAGCATTGCCTTCATAGTCATATGCATATGGGCAATCGTTCACAAATACCGTAAGTTCAAGAACCAGTATTCGGATGAAGCTTGGAAAATCGTTAAGAAAAACGGACGAAAGTCAATTTTCTGGTACGATGAATACGGAAACAAAACTTACAAGAAACCAGATAAGAGCAATCCACCCGGACCACACAAACGAGGAATCTACTAAACAGTAACTAAATAGCACAAAGAAAGCAAGAAACCGCCCAGGAGCATAGTGATAAATCACATTGAAGCCCTGAACGGTTCTTTTTGATTAACTCTCTTGGACAAACTCCAGTTTTTCAAAAAGAGTTGCAGGAAATCAATCCCTATGGTATAATGTTATAAGGAAACAATGAAACTTAACGAAATTGCGTACATAAACGGTATTTGATAATGTATATAGAATAAAATTTTATAGCTATGAGGAGGATTATTCATTTATGGACAAAAAAATTACTTACCACGAGCAGGTTACGCGTGACAATACAGTCAAGCTTCGCAGCGTGCTGGCGACGCTTCCGAGCTTTACCAGGGATTATTTCCGGGCCATTGAGCCAAATACATCCGCAAAGACAAGAATTTCCTATGTATACGACATACGGCTGTTTTTTAAGTTTCTCTGTGACAGAAATCCCTATTTCAGCAAGATGAAGGACATCACAGAGATCAAATTAGCGGATCTGAACCTTTTGCAGCCGGTAGACATCGAGGAATATCTGGAATATCTGAAGTATTACACCGATGAGGACGGCCAGGAACACACCAATAACGAACGGGGCCTGCACCGCAAGCTGGCGGCGCTCAGGAGCTTTTTTGCCTATTATTACAAGAGGGAGATGCTGCAGAACAATCCGACGGTCATTGTGGATATGCCAAAGCTCCACAAGAGGGAAATCATCCGCTTAGATCCCGACGAGGTGGCCAATCTGCTGGACTATGTGGAGCACGGCGGGGACGAGATGACAGGGATGAAAAAGGTCTATTTTGAGAAAAATAAGACCCGGAACCTGGCTATCTTCACTCTCCTTCTCGGCACCGGCATCCGCGTGTCCGAGTGCGTGGGACTGGACATGGAGGACATTGATTTTAAAAATAACCGCATCAAAATTGTCCGAAAAGGCGGCAAGGAGGACTTTGTCTACTTTGGCGATGAAGTGAGCGAGGCCCTGTACGATTACTATGCGGAGCGAAAAGGCATTGTGACAAAGGAGGGCCACGAACACGCGCTGTTCCTCTCCGTCCAGAAGCGCCGGATCTGCGTCCAGTCCATTGAAAATCTGGTCAGCGACTGCGCGAAGCACGTCACCACGATCAAGCACATTACTCCCCACAAGCTCCGCAGCACCTACGGCACCAGCCTGTACCGGGAAACGGGGGATATTTATCTCGTGGCGGAGGTTTTGGGGCACAACGATGTAAATACCACCCGGAAGCACTACGCGGCATTAGAAGAAGACCGCAAGCGCCGTGCGGCGTCCGCGGTCTCCCTCCGTAAAGATTCATAATTACAACTGCCGGTTCAGCATGCGCTGTAACTCGATGACCTGCTCTGTAGTCAGCTTGCAGTTGGACAGATAATCCGTGATAAAATTGGTCAGTGAGCCATTGAACATCTTGGCCAGCAGGACCCGCGTCTCAATCTCCTGGACCTGCTTCTTGGTCACCTCCGCGCGGCAGAGAAAGCCGGGATCTTCACGGGAAATAGCGCCCTTGTCAATCAGGCGTTTGATCACGGTATATGTAGTATTCTTTTCCCATCCGATATACTCCTTGATGATCTTGGAGATGTCCTTTGCAGCGAGTACCTTGTTGGACCACAAAAGCTCCATCACGTTCAACTCTCCCTCGTGCAATCGAAGTTCCTTTGTTGTTTGACTCATCTTAGCGGTTGTTCCTCCTTGTTGTTCGGCAAGCAAAACCTTGTCAATCAGGCGCATCTGCCTCATTCTCTGCCCATATCCCTTTATTCTACGATTGTATTATATATATTGCAGTATCATCTACTGCTGTATTACCGTATCATCTACTGATGTAGTATAAATTTCCGATTCATTCTACAACAATGTAACGAGTTCAAGAAGTACCTTTATACTACACCTATAACTGTAGAATTGTCAAGTCATTTTGACGTGAAAAACAACATTTTTTCGCTATTTTTCAAGGGTTTTCAGGAGGTCTACAAAATATTGGGGAAGCGGTGCTTCCACTTCAATATATTGATGGGAACGTGGATGTTCAAAACCGATCACCCGGGCGTGCAGCGTCTGGCCCTGCAATTTGGAAAATGGTCCGGACGAGGGGGCGGGCCCATACACGGCGTCCCCCAGCAGGGGGTGCCGGATGTAGGACATATGGACCCGGATCTGGTGGGTGCGGCCGGTCTCCAGCTCGCACTCCAGGTGGTTAAATTTGCGGTTTAAATGGTCTAGAACCCGATAGTGGGTAACTGCCCTCTTTCCAGTGGAAGTACTCCTTCCACTGGAATACTCTGGCGCTATCACAGCCATTTTTTTTCGGTTCTGGGGGTGTCTGCCCAGCGGGGCGTCTACCACGCCGGATTCCTCGTTAAAATTGTTGTACACGATGGCGTTATACTTCCTCGTGATGGAGTGGACGCTCAACTGGTCGGCCAGGGACCGGTGCGCGAGATCGGTCTTGCACACCACCAGCGCCCCGGTGGTGTCCTTATCGATCCGGTGCACGATTCCCGGACGCATCACCCCGTTGATCCCGGAGAGATGCCCCTGACAGTGGTCCAACAGGCCGTTTACCAGAGTGTGGGTCATATGGCCGGGCGCCGGGTGGACGACCATGTCCTTGGGCTTATTGACCACCAGAAGGTCGTCATCCTCATAGAGAATGTCCAGGTCCATCTTCTCCGGCCGGATGTCTAACTTCTCCGGTTCCGGGATCTGCACCTCAACGCAGTCATCAAGATGAACGGGAACTTTGGCCTTCACGGTCAAGTTCCCGTTTATGGATACATATTCATTTTTGATCAGCTTTTGCAGGTATGAGCGGGAAAAAGCGAGCGCTTCCGATAAATACTGATCCAGCCTCGCGCCCTCCCAGGCCTCCTCCTCCACCTGTAGCGTTATGATTTCTTTTTCCATGATAAATCTTCGTCCTTATAATAAAACAAAATACCATACATCAGCAGCGCGGCGGAAATACACACAAAGCAATCCGCCACATTAAAGACTGGAAAATGAATGCACTCAAAATAGATAAAATCAACCACATAATGCCACATAATCCGATCGATAAAATTGCCGATCGCCCCGGATAACAGCAAGACAATAGTAAAGCGCATATACCAGTAATGGCGCTCATAGGGCATCCGGGCATACAAAACGGCCATGACAGCTGTCACCACGACGGCGATGATAATAAAGAGCCAGAACGCGTTCTGGAATATTCCCCAGGCCGCGCCACGGTTCTCCAGATAATGCAGCGACAGGACGTCGGGAATAAGCACAATGTCTCCTTTTACCAGATAGCGGAGCGCCAGATTCTTGGTAAATCGGTCAAAGGCGATCAGCAGGACAAGGAGGAGCGAAAAAACGAGGTTGGTATATAAAATCCTCTTATTGCCTTTCATTTCATTCAAATTCATTAAAAATCATCTACAGAGCCCAAAAATTCAAAGGGATCTTCTTCTTTTCCTTTCTTTTTTTTCTTTTTATTGCTCATATTCATGCTCTGCAGCAGGGAATCCAGCGTAGTGGTATCTTTCCCGCTCTCCTGGGGAATCGGCTCCAGCACCTCCGGTTTGGCGTTTTTGACCTCTTTTAACTGCGCCTCCAGCGGCTCGGCCTCCACCGGCTGAACCACAGTGGCGTTTCGCACCGCCTCAATGGAATCCCGCAGGTCGATCGTGTCCGCCGTCAGAATGGAAGCGGCCTCCTCGTCGCTGACGGAGCTGTCCTTCCGGGTCTTTATGTCCGGAAGAATCATCGTCTTATCCAGATCCTCTCCGGCCGTATCCGACGCCAGATCGGGGGACAGATCAAAATCCAGAGACGCCTCCGGCTGCTGATAAGGCGGATATGCCTCCGGCTGCTGGTAAGAGGGCTCCGGCTGCGAATATGTCTCGGCCTGCGGATAAGAAGGTTCCGGCTGCGAATATGCTTCGGCCTGCGGATAAGAGGAATCCGGCTGGGAGACGCCCGCCTGTCTGGAAGCGGCTGCCTTCGCGTCGGGCTTCTCAATCTCGCCGCTCGCGATCTTCTCTCTCTGCAGGGCGTCTAACTCCGGCACATACACGTCAAAGGACTCGCTTGTGACAAGATCTAACTGGGCCGTGGCCACCTGCTTTAACTGAAGCTTGTACTGGTTGAACTGCTGCATCAGCGAGAGGCACTTGTCACGCAATTTGTCGTACTCCTGCTCCGCGCTGGCAATGATCTTCTTGGCCTTTGTGTTGGCGTCCTTCTCAATGGCCTCCGCCTTCAGAATGGCCGCGTCCTTCGTCTCCTTGGACGTCTTTTCCGCCAGCAGAAGCGCCTTCTGCATCGTAGTCTCGATTGAGCGGTAATACTGTATTCCGTCGCTGAGGGTCTTGACCTTTTTCTGGAGTTCTAAGTTCTCGTCGTATATGGCCTTGTAATTTTCAAAGACAAAATCCAGATATTCATCCATCTCCGCCTTTTCGTATTTTTTCTTCTTCGTGACAATCTTTTTATTCTGTAGATCCAGTGGCGATATCATTGAGGTTCCCCCTTATATGTATTTGTATATTGTAATTTTCAATTTTCCCTTTCGCGTATAACTCTCCTCGGGAATCGAAAGGCGGTACTTGCCAAATCCCCGAATCGTGAAAATCATGCCGTCCTCGCAGGAATAGCTGACAGACGTCCTCTCCTCGCCGCCCGCGACAACGTGCCCCTGGGTGATCAGCTGCGACGCCGCGCTGCGGGACATCCCGGTGGCGGCCGCTGTGATGCTGTCAAGTCTGGGCGACGCGACGCTGCGGTTCAGCTCCTCATAGCGCTGGGGCGGAATCTCCTCATACGATGAGACCGGCCCGCAGGTCACGGCGGAGTGCTTTACCTGGTATAAATTTTCCTGTATAAAGGCGGCAAATTCCTCTTTGCAGAACACAAAAGCCCGGCTGCCGTCAATCCGTATATCCCCGATCTTGGCGCGGTCGATGCCCAGATTCAGTATGGCTCCCAGATAATCTCTGTGGCCCAGAGGCTGCGCGTACCGCCCGCTCGCCGGCTGAATCTTGAGACAGCGAATCGGAAAGCTCTCCGGCCGGATGTCCGGCCAGTCCAGAGGAAAAAATCCGCCCACGACGTGGCTGCAGTCCTCATGCCCGCCGAAAAAGTGGTTCTTTACATAGGAAAACTGCCGGTGCATACGATGGAGCAGCGCGTATTCACCGGTAGTCAAAAAGTCTGTAAAAACGGGGTAGCCGCCCTGATCGGCTCGATCTGCCAGGTCTTTCATATGTCCGGCAAAAAACTGCTCTCTCTTGGCGTCCATGATTAAAATTCACGGTTGATCAAAGGCATGGTAGCCGTCCCGCCCTCCAGAGAGATCGAATCTCCGCTGACGTCCACATTCTCCGGGGAGAATATAAAGATATAGTTGGAAATCGGGTAATACTTGCCGTTGATAGCGTAAATGCAGCCGGAAATAAAATCCATGATGCGCTGCGCGTCAGCCGGGTTGAATCCCTCCAGATTCACGATGACCGGGCGGTTAGACAACAGCATATCACAGATCTTCTGAGAATCCTCCTCAAACGAGAGCGGCTTGATCACATTCACCGACATGGAGGCCCGGTTCATGGGAACCACCTTCGGCTTGGAACTCAAAAAGCCGCCGCGGGGCCTCTCCTCCTCCGCTTCCTCCTGCTGCTGGGGACGGGGCCGCGCGGGCTGGCGCCTCTCCGGCACCTCCGGCTCCTCATACGGCTGATCGTAATACGCGTCCTCCTCGTCCTCATCTAATTTAAAAAAGTTCAAAATGGAATTTAAGCCCATAGCATCCTTCGTTCCTTTCTATTGATAAATTCTCTCTCCAAAAATGCCGGTCCCTACCCGAACGAACGTCGCTCCCTCCTCGATCGCGACCTCGTAATCGCCCGTCATTCCCATGGAAAGTTCATTCATATTAACATTATCAATGTTTTTGCTGTTAATGTCAACAAGTAATTTGCGCAAATTGCGAAAATGAAGCCGATTTTCCTCCGGATCCGCCACAAAGGGGGCAATCGTCATCAGCCCCTTCACCTCAATATTGGGAAAAGCGGCAATTTTGCGGATCACATCCTCCGTCTCCTCCGGCGCCAGGCCGAATTTCGACTCCTCTCCCGCCATATTGACCTCGATCAGAATGCCGATTTTCTCGTTCTGCCTGGCAAAGTCGTTCTGAATCTGCTCGGCCAGTCGCAGGGAATCCACCGAGTGGATCCGGCTGACCCGCCCCACTAGCTGCTTTACCTTGTTGCGCTGCAGATGG
>CANRJU010000070.1 GCA_947631075.1 uncultured Lachnospiraceae bacterium | reverse complement strand
CCCTGGCTCCCTCCGGATCCTGAATCAAAGCGCCGCTGCCGGTCGTGACCTCCAGAAGAATCTTGTCGCTTCCCGCCGCCAGCTTTTTGCTCATAATGGATGCGGCAATCAGCGGAATACTGCTCACCGTGGCAGTCACATCTCGCAGGGCGTACAGCATTTTGTCCGCCGGAGCGAGCTCCCCGGACTGTCCGGTCACGCACAGGCCGTTCTTCTCCACTGCGCGGAAAAATTCTTCCCTCGTCAGATCGGTCCGAAATCCCGGAATGGACTCCAGCTTGTCAATCGTCCCGCCGGTAAATCCAAGGCCTCTGCCGCTCATTTTCGCCACCGGAATCCCGCATGCCGCCACGATGGGCGCCACAATCAGCGTCGTCTTGTCCCCCACGCCGCCGGTCGAGTGCTTATCCACCTTGACGCCGGGCAGGGGCGACAGATCCACCATGTCACCGGAGTCGCGCATGGCCATCGTGAGGGCGGTCAGCTCCTCATCGTCCATGCCCTGAAAGCAGATCGCCATGAGCATGGCCGACATCTGGTAATCCGGAATCTGCCCTCCGGTATAACGGCCGATCATATTCTGAATCTCGCGGGGCGTCAGCTTTCCCCCGTCCCGCTTTCGCTGGATTAAATCCACAAAACGCTCTGTACTCATATCATTTATCAACATAATTATTAACCGCCTCAAAATCTTTCAGCACACCCTCGTCCGGCGCCTTGGTCATAAGGCTCACGGCCACAATGCAGATCAGGCTGATAAAGAATCCCAGCAGCAGGGAGTAAATTCCCGTCGCCGCGTAGGGAGTCTGTCCGTTCACGATAGGCAGGTAGTCCCAGATGATGACAAAAAGCCCGCCGGAGATAATGCCCGCAACGGCTCCCGGAAGGTTCGTGCGCTTCCAGAACAGGGCGCACACCACGAGCGGTCCGAAGGCAGAACCAAGTCCGGCCCACGCGTCCGACACCAGATCCATGATGCTGCTCTCCGGATTCCACGCAATCAAAAATGCAAGCACGGCCACGCACAGCACCGTGCAGCGGCTCACCTTCAACACCTTGTCGTCCGACGCCTTCGGCTTCAAAATATTTTTAAAGATATCCTTGGAAACAGAGGACGCGCACACCAGAAGCTGCGAGTCCGCCGTGGACATGACGGCGGCAAGAATACCGCACAGGAACAGTCCCCCAATGAAAATCAAAAGGAAATTGCCGGAGAAAATCTGCTTGATCATAGCGATAAATACAGTTTCCGACGCCACCTCGTCGAGCACCGGCGACAGGAAGGCTCTTCCGATCACGCCGATCACGCAGGCGGCAAACAGGGAAATGGCAACCCAGATAATGGCGATCGCGCTGGATTTTTTCAGCTCCTTCTCGCTCTTGACCGCCATAAACCGGACCAGAATGTGCGGCATGCCGCAGTATCCGAGTCCCCATGCCACATCGGAGAGAATCTGCACAAAGGTATAGGGCTCTCCATTCGCATAGAATAAGCTCATGTAATTTTCCGTATTTACAATGCCGGACGCACTCAGCGCGCCGGACACGTCGCCGCTGACGGCAGCCCAGGCGATAATCGGCACGATCATAAGACCGATCAGCATCAGCGTTCCCTGGATAAAGTCGGTGGTGCACACCGCCAGAAATCCTCCTAAGAATGTGTAGATGAGAATTACGGCCGCGCCGATGAGAAGCGCGATGTGGTAATCAATGCCGAATACCGTGTTGAACAGCTTTCCGCCGGACGCCAGCGCCGACGCCGTGTACACCAGAAAGAATATGACGATTACGGCAGAGGAGATTCCCAAAAGAATTTTCTTCTTATCATGAAAGCGGTTCTGGAAAAACTCCGGCAGCGTCAGAGAGTTGTTCGCCACAATCGTGTAGCGGCGGAGCCTTTTAGAAATCAGCAGCCAGTTGAGAACCGTACCGATAAACAGACCGATGGCAATCCACGCCCGGCCGGTTCCGCCCACATAGATGGAACCCGGCAGGCCCATGAGCAGCCATCCGCTCATGTCGGACGCCTGCGCCGACAGCGCCGCCACCCAGCTATTCAGCCCGCGGCCTCCCAAAAAATAATCCTCGGTATTCTTCGTCTTTTTCATGGACATGACGCCAATTCCGATCATCAATAACAAATAACACACAAATGCGATAATTACCGCAATGGAACTTCCGGACATAAAAATATCCTCCCTTTTCTTTTTTGTTCGCGCTTTAGTATACCATAACTTTCCAGTGTCCGCAAGTATTCGGTTTCCGGCGATGCAATGGTCGTCTTTTGACAAATTCGCGCATTAAAACGGCAAATTTAATTGAAGCATTTACGTCTCCTTTTTTTGCCTCGCCAAAATATTGTCGAGCAGAGAATCGTAAATGGGCTCGCTTTTCAGGATGTTTGCCACGGCGTAGGAAATAATGCACACCACGGCGATATCCAGAAGCCGGTGCATGTTGCCCGTCATCTCGGTGATGAGGACGACGCCGGTCAGGGAAGCCCGCGTGATGGAGGCAAAGAGCCCCGCCATGCCAAGGATGATAAACTGCACCCAGATGTCCTCGGAAACCGGCAGCACAGACAGGACGATATCTCCGTAAATGGCGCCGATGTAGGAGCCCAGCACCAGAAGCGGGAAAAAGATGCCGCCCGGCGCGCCCGACCCGAAAGAAATAGAGGAAAAAATAAATTTCACTGTCAGCAGAAGCACCATAAAGGAGAGCGCCGGATGTCCTTTTTCCAGCAAAAGCACCATCGAGTGACCGCCGGCCAATACCTGCGGCAGCCACAGGCCCAGAACGCCCGCGATGAGAAAGGCGGAGGCGATGCGCAGCTCTCCGGGAATTTTCTTCAACGACTGGTAAAATTTCTGGACGTGCACCATCACATAATTATAGCCCGCCCCGGCCAGTCCCACAATCACGCCGAACAAAAGCAGCAGCCAGTACTGGTTGAGCGGAATGGTAGTCGTCTGATACGAAAAAACCGCCGCCTGTCCGAAAAACATCTTGGAGACAAAATCGGCGAACACAGCCGCGATCATGGACGCCGTCAGCAGACGCCGGTCGAAAGCATGGTGGAGCTCCTCCAGCACAAATAAGACCCCTGCAAAGGGCGCGTTGAAAGCGGCGGCAAGACCGGCTCCCGCCCCGCAGGATATGTAGATGAGCTCGTCGCTTTTGGAGTGCCCGCGGAAGCGCGAGTAGCCCTTGGCGGCCATTGCGCCCAGCTGAATAGAGGGGCCTTCTCTCCCCAGCGAGAGCCCGCCAAAAATGCTGACCGTACCGCCCGCGATTTTGGCGATGAGGACCCGCCACCAGCAGGGATCCAGCTGCCCCTTCAGCTCTCCCGCCACCTGCGGGATGCCGGAGCCGGCCGCCATGCCCTCCCAGCGCATCAGAAATCCCACGGCGCAGCCCATGATAAGAAGGGCGGCAAACCATAAAAGGATAGAAAAAATATTGCCTCGTATCTGATCCAGCACAAAACCGAGACCCGACTCTGCCCATGTCAGCAGATAGCGGTACAGGACCGCGAAAAGTCCCGCCAGAATACCCACAAGCGCGCTCTCGGCGAGCAGGAGAATCTCGGAGCGGATCGTAGTTTTATTGTTATTTCCCATAATTTTTTCTCCACAAATCAGGCTTCCGGCGGATCTTTCTGTATATGCTTTCCGGTGTACAAAATCTCGCCGTTATAATCCAGATAAATCTCGTAGTAATCCGGCGGAAGGGTATCAATCTGCATAGAGTTGTAGTACAGCGCGTCGGAAAAAATGTGCGCCATGGTCTGTCTGGTCCGGTCCAGATCCTGCACATAGTCCCCGTTCTCTCCCCGGTAATACACCTTGCGGACCGTGTGGTCCAGCGCCCGCAAAAACAGGCAGTCCTCCTGCATAATCATACGAAGTTCCGTATTCTCTCTGTCCGGAATCCTTTTTTCCGGATCGAACACAAGGCCGGAGAGCTCGTCCTGCTCCGCTTTTCTCGGCTTCACTAACGCTCCCACCTCATAGTCCGCCGGAATCTGCGCCGGCTTGACCAACTCCTCGAAACAGGGATCAAATTCATATCCCCGGAAATACCCCGGCTTCACGCGAAAATCGCTGAGAATCTCTCCCGTCTCATAATCCAGCTCCAGAAGTCCTCCGGCGTAGCCGTCGTCCTGTACGTTAAAATTGCCGCACATCGCGTACACACGGTTCTTTTCCCTGCACAGGATTACATTGGAGCGGATCGTGGTCTTGGGAACCGCCAGCGCCTTGAAAAGAGACACGGTCATTTCCTTTTCATTGACGGAATAAAATGTGGCGTAGCTGTACTCCTCGTCCCCGTCAAAGGACTCCGCCGGACGCCGTTTATTCCAGTGATTGTCAAAGACAACCACGTTTCTCGTATTCGGATCCCCGTCCAGATCTTCCTTTAATATAAAGGCGGAATGCTGCTGATAACACCACTTGACGTCTCCCACCGGCTTTAACAGCTTGTCCTCCACCGGCGTCCCCTTCCAGAAATCCGGATCCGCCAAGAGCCATTTCAGCTCCTTTGTCGAATAATCCACACAGAGAATGGCATGGACATTTCTCAGGGAAATAATTACCGAGTCGTCCTCCTCATTATAGGCGGCGGAATTGACGTGCGCCCAGTCCACCATATCCACATAGGTGTCTCCCAGCACGTCTACGATTTTCAGCATCCACACGATCTCGCCGGTCTGCCTGTCAATCTCGCACACCGCGTCCTCGCAGTGCTCCTCCAGGGTGTTGGTGCCCGCCATGATTCTTCGCGCGTCGCGCTCCTCCACCGTGTGATGAATCCCCCGGTCCGTGAGATACGACATAAAGCTCCGTCCCAGATAATCCATCTCGTGGTACTGGGCGCACTGGGGGTTGGTGTATGTGGCGTTGGCGCGGTCCTTCTCCATATAAATAAACCGTCCCTTAGACAGCGGGAAAATGCCGTAGCCCTTTGTCCGTCGCTTGAGGCAGAAGCGAATCTCCCCCTCCTCGTCAAAGGCGCAGGTGTTGATATTCACGCCTCCGCTCACTAACAGGCGCTTTATGGCCGGATCCTCGCTCACCTTGTTGACCTTGATCACGTCGCAGAGATTGGCCGGAAGCTCCCCGGTAGTGACCGGAATCTCCAGCTTGCCGGTGACGTCCCCCGGCTCGTTCAGAAGTTCCAGCAGCACCTTATTTTCCCGGTTGGGATACAGCCACACAATCGGAACCCGGTGCCGCTTAGCGGACGGCAGCTCGTAGGTGTAATCCGTCCTGGGCGTGTTGCCCTTGACGGTGACCCTCACCCGGCAGCTCTGCTGGGTCGTAAACAGCGCCAGCGCTGTCAGAGGGGACTCCCCAAATGGATTAACCGAAACAAATATCCGCGGAAACGCGTATTGGTCGCTCTGGAGCACGCTCTCAAAATAGGCGTCCCGCACCATCGTCCTCCGGGTCAGGTTGGGTTCTTTTTTAATATTAGAATGAATCTGCTTTATTCCCGGACGAACAGAATCCTCCCGGAACGGACGGACCGCCCTGCTCACGCCATACGCGGTGTAAAATACTACCGTCCCTCCATCGACCCGGACCGTGCGTCTCCGTCCGCCTCCAAACGCCCGGATCACCTTCGTCTTAGCCGTCCCTAATTTCCTCCTGCCCCCTGTCAGAAACTCACTTGTCACATTAATCCTCCTCGTTCTTATTCATACTCGCCCCCCTGAAAATCACACCTCGCTCCGCGCGAGGCGAAATTGCGTACAATAACAATAGCGCAGGAGAGCACGTCCCCTGCGCTGCTCTAAGCTAAATATTCCATAATTTTCTGATAGACGATCTCCGCGCACTCCGCGGGATCATGTCCAACGGTGTCCAGCACGATCTCCGGGTTCTCCGGCGCCTCGTAAGAGGAATCCTTTCCGGTAAAATTCTTGATGTCCTTCTGATAGAGCCCCTTGGGATCCCGCTGCCTGCACGTCTCAAAATCCGTGCTGACATACACCTCGATAAAATTCCCCTCCCCGGCTCTCTCTCTGGCAACCCGCCTCATCCGGCGGAAAGGAGAGATAAATGACACCAGGGTAATAATGCCCGCGTCCCTGAACAGCGCCGCGATCTCTCCGATTCTGCGGATGTTCTCATTCCGGTCCTCATCGGAAAAGCCCAGGTCGGAATTGATGCCGTGGCGGATGTTGTCCCCGTCCAGAAGATACGCCGCCCGGCCCGCGTCCGTCAGCCTTTTCTCCACCTCCACGGCGATGGTGGACTTGCCGGAGCCGGACAGCCCGGTAAACCAGACCACCAGCCCCCTCTGTCCCAGAACCCTGGCCCGGTCCTCGCCGGTGACCTTGTTGGGATGCCAGACTATATTTTCATTCTGCGCGCTCATGCAAATCCTTTCTATGCTTTCATGCTTTCCATATTTTTATAGTATAAAAATTTTTATGCCTTAAAAAATTTTCAGGCCCTAAAAAATTTTTAAGCCCTAAAAATAGCTCCCGCATCCTTCAGCATATTTTTCAGTTTGTAAATGCTCTTTTCATAATCCTTATCCGCCAACTGCATATCCGCGGAAATGTCGGTAGTGAGCTCCTTGCCCACCCAGACAACCTCGAACTCGCGCTCGATGACCGTCTTCATAATCTTGTAATCGGACTGGGTCAGCCCCGTAGCTGTCACAACAAGGATCATGCCCGCATCCAGCATGAGGTTCGCCACCTCAGCAAAACGCCGGATCTGCTCGGTGTGATCCTGCTCCTCCGCTCTCTTTGTGTCCGCGCCGACGCCGTACAGATAGCTTCCCATGCCCATGTAGTAGACATACCGTCCGCAGTTCATCAGCTCTCTCTCAAGGAGCTTCGCCAGCTTCTTCTTGCCGGTGTTCTCCGGTCCGGTCAGCACGATCATGTTCGGCTTCTGCGCGTAGTGCTCAATGCGGTCCTCCACGGCAATCTCGCTGCTCTCCCACTTGTAGTTGCGCAGCATCGTGCCCTGGCGCAGCTCCTGAGCCTCATCCTCCAGAGCCGCCGTGATAATACCGCCTCCGGCAATCTCGTAGTCATCCACAATGACAAAACGGCTTGTGCCCGCGATGTCCTCTACCAAATCGAAGGCAATCGGCTTGTCCGTCACAAGGATACACTCTGCCACCTCGTTCTTGCCCACGGAATCCTGCTCCTGGTTGGAGTCGAGGTTGGAGGAATTGATCACGCCCTTGACCTTCTCCACTTCCATCTTCACCTTCTCGGCTCCGATCTTGAGGAAATAGGTCTTTCCGGGAGCGAGATTTTTCTTGCCGAGCCAGAAAATATTGGCCGCGATCCGGGACGCCGTCTGCGGCGCCTTCTCGTCGGCAATCGACATCAGCTCGCCCCTCTTGATGTAAATCTGCTCCACCATGGTAAAGCCGATGGCCATGCCCGGCTTGCCCTCCTCGATGGGGTCGGCGTTGAATACTTCAATATTCTTCACATGGCTTCTCTTTCCGGACGGATAGAATACCACTTCCTGTCCCGGACGAATCACGCCCGTCTCAATCGTACCCGCCACGATCCGGCGGTCGTCGCCGTTTCTCGTAAACTTGTACACATCCTGCACCGGCATACGGAACGGCTGGTCCTCGTGCGGCTGCTCGCACTCGAACTCGTCTAATACTTCCAACACGCACATGCCGTCGTACCACGGCATCTTGTCGCTCTTTTTAACAATATTTTCTCCCATAAAGGAGCTCACCGGAAGGACGAACTTCGGCGTGATGTTGATTTTCTCCAAAAATTCAAGATACTCTTTCTTCACACTCTCGTATACCTTCTGGTCATAGTCCACCAGATCCATCTTGTTGATCACTACCGCAATCTGGCGGATGCCCAGCATGGACAGCATGTAGGCGTGGCGGCGGGAGTTCTCCTGTACGCCCTCCTTGGCGTCGATCATCAGCAGCGCCGCCTCCGCGCGGGAAGCGCCGGTGATCATATTTTTCAAAAATTCAATGTGTCCCGGAGCGTCCAGAATAATGTAGTCTCTTTTCTCCGTCTTAAAAAAGCACCTGGCCGTGTCAATGGTGATGCCCTGCGCCTGCTCGTCCTTCAACGCGTCCAGCAGAAAGGCGTACTCAAACGGCTTGGAGTTGCGGCGGCAGGTCTCCTTGACCTGCTCCAGCTTTCCCTCCGGCAGAGAGTCCGTGTCTGCCAGCAGACGCCCCATCAGCGTACTCTTACCGTGGTCTACATGACCGACGATAACTATATTCATATCTTCTTTTTTCATCGTGACCTCCATTGATTACATATATCCGCTGCGTCTCAGTTCTTCCAGTCCGCCGCCGCCCTCTTTGTCCTGGGCGCGTCCGGAACGCTCCGCGATATTGGCAAACTTGCCGGTCTTCAGCTCCTCAATGACCTCTTTTACATTCTTCGCCGTAGACTCGACCGGCGTCGTACACGGCCCGCATCCCAGCGAGCGGTAACGGGTGCCGTTGCCCTGGTCAAAGTAAAGAGAAACTACCGGTATATTCTCCCGGTAAATATATTCCCAGACGTCTAATTCGGTCCAGTCAAGAAGTGGGTGAACGCGCACATGAGTGCCCGGCGCCCAGTCGGTCTTGTACTGGTTCCAGAACTCCGGCGGCTGATCCCCCACATCCCAGTCGTTGTTCTTATCGCGCGGCGAGAAATAACGCTCCTTGGAACGGCTCCCCTCCTCGTCCGCTCTGGCGCCTACGATAACGCCCGTGTATGGCTCGCAGTTGACGTCCTTTTCATAAACGCCCTTGCTGTGATTAAAACGGTATCTCGGCCAACTGGCATTTAAAGTGTTAGTCAGAGCCTCTGTCTTTAACTTCATGCAGCAGTCAATGTGAGATACATTCCCATCCGGAAACGTCTGCTTGTTCTCCAGCGCTTCCGTATTCTCCCCGTAAATCATATCCAGATTCCACTCCGCCGCCAGACGGTCCCTATACTCAATCATCTCCGGTATCTTGTAGTGGGTGTCAATGTGTACCAGCGGAATCGGTACATGGCCAAAAAAGGCCTTTCTGGCCAACCATAAAAGAACGGTAGAGTCCTTCCCGATCGACCAAAGCATACAGAGATTTCCCAACTCGCTGTAGGCTTCTCTCAGAATGTGAACACTTTTGTATTCCAGCATGTCCAAATGATCCATTTGCTTTCCTCCGTTTCTAGAAATTTCCATGGTCTATTATACCATGACCCGCCCGTTTAATCAATGTTATATGTGAAGTTTATGTCATTTACAAGACAATTTTTAACTATTCTTCCCCTTTTTGCGTTTTTTAGTCCCTTTCGAGGCCGCCGTCATCGCGGGGCAGGTCGCGGCGGATTATTGAATATTTTTAAAAATCTTTTAAATCACTTTTTTAATCAATTCAATAAGGGATTGACAAATGATTTATGCTGTTATATACTGTTATAAAAACAGTTATGCGCTGATATACACTGTTATTCAAAAATAGGAGGGTAATCCGCGACGGCAGATGGGAAACCGCACACGCAGACTGTACTTGCACTGTGTTTACGATGTATTTACGATGTATTTACATTTTTTTCTTCCCTCGCCCCGCCGCGTGAACGCTCCGGAATGGAGGTTAAAGTGAAACATAATGAAAAAAATTCAGCCATCCTGATGTTTGTGGTATTTTTCCTGACATTTCTTGTGCTGTGGAGCATGGCGGACCTTGTTTCCCGGCTGGAAAATCAGAACCGGGGAAACCGCGTCTACGAGAGCGAAAAAAGAGTCAATATCCTCTGCGACAAGGTGTCCGGCTGGATGGAGGACGGAAAGGAAAAAAAGGCGGAGCGGTATATGGCAGATCTGCTGGCGCGGATAAGCAATATCGCCGCGGCTCAGGATGAATGCGGCGTCACCCTGACCGATCTGTTTCTCGACATAAAACAAAAAAGAGACACCGTGCGGGGCAAAATCGTCCTGCGGGAAATGGAGCCCTCGCCGTATGAAATGCAGGAGCGGATGGATCCCTCCGCGCCGCTTCTGATTGGCGAATCACTGCGGGAGTACCTCGTAAAACAGGACGGGAAGCTGTGTCTGTGGCTGGACGACGAGCTCTGTCCGGTGGGCGGTGTTCTGAAAAATTATGGGGTCAGCGGACAGGATGAGAGAATTTTTATTCTGTATGAAAATCTCACGGATTCGGGGAAAAAGCGTCTGCTCGGATGGCTGGCCGCCTATTACGCCAGCAATATGAACGAGCGGTACGGCGTCCGGATCGACGTCGGTTCTGACAGCAAGGGCGCTGTCTCGGATACCCTTGAAAAATTGACCGACGAAAATAATATCGCGTTTCAGATTTATCCGTTGGATGAGAAAGAAACGCCGGGCGTGCTCAATGAGTGGTATGAAATGTATCACTCGCTGTTCGGCGGGCTGTCCCTTCTCTTTGCGGTCCTGTGCGGAATTGCCGTGTCAAATCTCTGGTTTAGCAGGCGGCAGCGGGAGTATATGATACGCCTGACGTTCGGGTACAGCAGGGCAAAGATATGGCGGATGATCGGGAGCGAATTGGGGAAAATTTCCCTGTGTTCCCTGGCGGCCAGCGCATGTCTGCGGATTGTGTATCTTGTTTGGAAAAGAAATGCCGTCTCAGGAGGAAGCGCCGCCTCAGTGCGGATGATGGCGGTTCAGGGAGCGGTCATGCTGCTTGGCGCCGCGGCCGTTCTGTTTTTGACGACTCTGTATCCCCTGATCCGGCTGATGTCGTTGGATCCGGCCGAGGGGCTGAGAAGGTATGGGAGGTGACAGGCATGAGGGCAAATGAAAAAATGCACGCAAATACACGCGTGAAAATCCGGCTCGCGCTGGACATGATCTGGGAAAAGCCGCTTCATTTTCTTATATCGGTCGCCCTGATCGGAATCGGTTTCGCGCTGATGGGGTTCACGCTGTTAATTTACATGGCGGGGAAAAATAATGAGCTCTCGGCGGAACGGGTTCTGGCGCAGGGGATCGACCGAACCGGAATCGGGATCCCGGAATGGGGGGATTCGGAGGCAGATCTGGATGAGGTTCTGGAGAACGAGGAAAAATTCCGCAGAGACATATTTAA
>CANRJU010000069.1 GCA_947631075.1 uncultured Lachnospiraceae bacterium | reverse complement strand
TAGGGGAATTTGAGGATGAGGAGTACGGCATCGTGCTCCGCACCAACGCGGAGACGGCCGGGGACGAGGAGATTCTCGCCGAGTGCCGGAGCCTGTGCGGGGAACTGCGCCGGATTCTGGACGAGGGACGGTACCGCACCGGTTTTTCCCTTCTCCGGAAGGAGATGCCCTTTTACGAGAAATATATCCTGAGCTGCCGGGAGGGGGAGGTTGACCGGATCGTCACGGACATCCCTGAGCTGCATGACGGCCTGCGGGCGCGGTTCGGGGAGATCGTAGAGCTGTACGAGGACGATTCCTACCCGCTCGACCTTCTCTATGGGATTTCCCATCAGATTCAGAGGGCGCTTGAGAAGCGGGTATGGCTGAAAAGCGGCGGGAATCTGGTGATCGAGCCCACCGAGGCGCTGACGGTCATCGACGTCAACACGGGAAAGGCCATTGAGGGAAAGAGAAATAAAGAAACTACGTTTTTTAAGATAAATTGCGAGGCGGCCGCCGAGGCGGCCAGGCAGATCCGCATCCGGAATCTGTCGGGGATCATTGTAGTGGATTTTATTGATATGAAGGAAAAAGAGCACAGAAAAAAGCTGATGGAGCTGTTTGAGAGAGAACTGAAAGAGGACAGGACGCGCACGGCTTTAGTGGACATTACGAAGCTGGGGCTGGTGGAGGTCACGCGCATGAAGGTAAACAGGCCATTGAGCGAGGTGCTTCAGATTAAGGAGGAATTGATAAGATGAGTGCAGCAGGTATGGAAGGCGGTTCCAGCGCTACGATTATTGTGGTGGACGATGATTTCATGAACTTGAAGATCGCGGAGCGCCTCCTCAGAAATGAATACGAGGTCATTCTTGCCAAGTCGGGCAGTGAATTGTTCCAGCATCTGAAAAAGATAACGCCGGATCTGATTCTTCTGGATGTATTTATGCCGGAGATGGACGGCCACGAGGTAATCAAGAAATTAAAGAGCGTGGATTCCTACAGTGAGATTCCGGTTATTTTCATGACGGCCCAGGACGGCGACAGCGAGCTGCAGGGCATCAGCGAGGGCGCGCTCGACTACGTCACGAAGCCGTTCCGCAAGCAGCTTCTTTTGCAGAGGGTCAAGCATCTTCTGGAGCTGGAAAAGCTCAAAAAGGGCCTCCAGTACAGCAGCGTGGGCAGCACGGCCGCGTCGCGCGCGGCCCAGCCGTCGGATTCCGCCTCCATGTGGATTGATTACAGCGGCGAGGATCTGACGTCGGACATCATCACGGAGAAGCTGCTTAATCAGGCGGACGCGGCCAAGCCCGGCGCGATCGAGTTAGAGTATCCGATGTTCGCCAAAATGTTTGAGTTTATTACCAATATAGAGAAGCGCTACCACCAGACGTTCCACATGGCGATGATTACGATGGACATCACGGTGTCCGTGGATGAGTTCGAGTGGATGAAGGAGCAGGCTATTCACGCCATGCGGGAGGCCATCAAGTCGTCCATCCGGAGCGTGGATCTGTGCACCCGGTGCAGCGATATCCAGTATCTCGTCGTACTTATGAATGTGGGCGAGGAGAACATACCGCTCGTTATCAACCGTATTTTCAAGCGGTTCTACGCGGAGATCAGCGAGGACCAGGTGCAGGTGTCCTACTCGACGACGAGGATTCAGTCCGGTCTGGAGGAATTTGAATAAAAAATATCAGGAAATTTACCGGATTTCCTTGACAAAGGGGTACAGGGAATGTTATACTGTCCCAGTATGCCGCACAACGAGGTTATAGTTCTGCCCGGATTTCGGTGTATTCCGGCGGACACCACAGTTGGCGAGTAAATTTATAGGAGGTGCTATATGTACGCAATTATAGCAACCGGTGGTAAACAGTACAAGGTTCAGGAGGGCGACATTATCCGAGTTGAGAAGCTGGGCGCCGAGGCTGGATCCGAGGTAACTTTCGATCAGGTTCTGTTAGTAGGCGACAAGGAGATCAAGGTCGGCAATCCTACCGTTGAGGGCGCGTCTGTCAAGGCGACCGTGATGGCAGAGGGCAAGTCCAAGAAGGTCATTGTCTACAGATACAAGAGAAAGACCGGATACCACAAGAAAAATGGACACAGACAGCCATTTACCCAGGTTAAGATTGAAAAGATTATTGCTTGATCTGCTCGGCAGCATGAAATGCGATTTCATGAAATTGATTTAAGGTATTTATGATTCAGGTAATTGTTAAAAGGCAGAGGGAACATATTACAGGCTTTCGCGTTGAGGGCCATTCGGGATATGCCGACCGGGGGTCGGACATTATCTGTTCGGCGGTTTCGGCGCTCACGATCAACTGCGTCAATTCCATTGAGGAGCTGGCGGGAGATGAGATTCGGGTCGAGAGCGACGAGGAGAGCGGCATGATTGACCTGACCGTCTGCGGGATTCCGTCGGAGGAGGCGTCGCTTTTTCTGAAGTCCTGGCAGATGGGGATTTTGGAGATTTCGAGGACCTACGGCAAGCAGTATGTTTCCGTTAAGAGTTGATAGGAGGATAAGACCATGTTGAAGATGAACCTTCAGTTATTTGCCCACAAAAAGGGAATGGGTTCTACCAAGAACGGCAGAGATTCCGAGTCCAAGAGACTGGGCGCCAAGAGAGCGGACGGACAGTTTGTTCTGGCTGGCAACATTCTTTACAGACAGCGCGGCACCAAGATTCATCCGGGTGTGAATGTCGGTAAGGGCGGAGATGATACGCTGTACGCGTTAGTGGATGGCGTTCTTCGTTTCGAGAGAAAGGGACGCGATAAGAAGCAGGCTTCCGTATATCCAGTTGAGAGCAAGTAATCCGGATTCTATGTGAGCTTTCAGGGCTGCCGTGGTGGCAGCCCTTTTGTGTAGTGAGTTTGAATTGAGTTTTTTGAAATGAGGGGAATTATGTTTGCAGATTGCGCGAAAATACGCATCCGGTCCGGCCGGGGCGGAGACGGGCATGTGAGCTTCCGCCGGGAAAAATATGTGCCGAACGGCGGACCGGACGGCGGCGACGGCGGGAGAGGCGGCGACGTGATCTTCGAGATCGACGACGGGCTGAACACGCTCGTCGATTTCCGCCATGTGCGGAAGTATTTTGCCGGGAACGGCGAGCCGGGTGGAAAGCGGCGCTGTCACGGGGCGGACGGGGCGGATATGGTCGTAAAGGTGCCCCCCGGAACGATTGTGAAGGAGGCGTCTACCGGCCAGGTCATCACGGATATGTCCTATGAGAACAGCCGCGAGGTGATTCTAAAGGGCGGGAACGGCGGAAAGGGCAACCAGCACTACGCCACACCGACTATGCAGGTGCCCAAGTACGCCCAGCCGGGAAAGCCGGGAATCGAGCTGGAGGTTATACTGGAGCTAAAGGTAATTGCGGACGTCGGCCTGGTGGGATTCCCTAATGTGGGAAAATCTACTTTTTTATCCCGCGTCACCAACGCGAGGCCGAAAATCGCCAACTACCATTTTACCACCCTGAATCCCAATCTGGGCGTGGTGGACCTGGAGGGGACGGACGGCTTTGTCATTGCGGACATTCCGGGGCTGATTGAGGGCGCCTCGGAGGGCGTGGGACTGGGACATGAGTTTCTGCGCCACATCGAGCGCACCAGGGTGTTGATCCACATGGTGGACGCGGCCTCGACCGAGGGGCGCGATCCGATTCTGGATATACAGGCGATCAACCGGGAGCTGGAGGCGTACAACCCGGAAATCGCCGCCAGGCCGCAGATCATAGCGGCGAACAAAATCGACTGCTTTTACGGAGATGAGAGGGAGACGGTGCTGACGCTTTTGCGCGAGGAGTTTGAGCCGCAGGGAATCCGCGTGTTTCCGATTTCCGCCGTCACCGGAGAGGGCGTGCGGGAGCTTTTGTACTATTGCAAGGAACTGTTAAATGAGCTGCCGGAGGACAAGGTCGTCTTTGAGAAGGAGTACATGATTCAGGAGCCGGATTTCTCCGACGAGCCGTTTACGGTGGAAAAGAGCGAGGAGGAAGAGGGGCTGTTTATCGTGGAGGGGCCGAGAATCGAGCGGATGCTCGGCTACACCAATCTGGATTCGGAGAAGGGCTTCGAGTTCTTCCAGAGGTTCATGAAGAACAACGGCATTTTGGAGCAGTTAGAGGAGCTCGGCATCGAGGAGGGCGACACGGTGAAGCTCTACGGCTGGCAGTTTGAGTATATGAAATAATGCTCGCGGGCGCGAAGTTTTTTCGCGGCGCGGCATAAAAGGAGGGTGCTTAGGGCAGTTATGACAAGTAAAGAGAGAGCTCATTTGAAGGGGCTTGCCATGAATATGGAGCCCATTATGCAGATCGGCAAGTCCGAGGTGACGCCGGAGCTTGTGAAGGCGGCGGACGAGGCGCTGGAGGCGAGGGAGCTGATTAAAATTCATGTGCTGAAGAATTGTTTCGCGGATCTGCGGGAGATTGCGAACACGCTGGCGGAGCGCACGCGGAGCCAGGTGGTCCAGGTCATCGGAAGGAAGATCGTTCTCTATCGGAAGTCCGATACAAAGCCGAAAGATAAGAGGATTTTGGCATGATAACGAGGAAAATGTCGATGGCGCTTGCGCCGAGAGGCATTTGACGAGTATCCCCATCGAGACGGCAGTCGAGATGGGTGTCTGAAAACGGGAGGTTTTCATGATAAAAATCGGTATTCTGGGCGGGACGTTCAACCCTATTCACAACGCCCATCTGGCGATGGCGCAGGCCGCCTATGAGCAGTACGGATTGGACGAAGTGTGGTTTATGCCGTCTGGCAGCCCGCCCCACAAGAAAAACAAAAAAATAGCGTCGGCGGAGCACAGAAAGCGGATGGTCCAGTTCGCCATTGACGACGTCGCGCATTTCCGGTTCTCGGATTTTGAACTCCGGCGGGAGGGGACGACCTATACCCGCGATACGCTGAAGCTCCTGTGTGAAAGGAACCCGAAGTCGCAGTTTTATTTTATTCTGGGCGGGGATTCCCTGCGCGATTTTGCCACCTGGTACCACCCGGAGGAAATCGTGAGGTACTGCAGGATTCTGGCGGTGGCGCGAAACGGCGTTTCCTTTGAGGAGCTGGAAAAGGCGTGCAAAAAATATTCCCGCGAGATGGGCGGCGAGTTTTTGCCGGTTCGTATGAATCCCATCGTGATTTCCTCCGAGGACATACGGGAGCGCATCGGAAAGGGAATGTCGGTGCAGGGGCTGTGTCCGGAAATTGTGAACCGGTATATTTCCATTCACGGCCTTTATGGGCGCAAAAAGCTAAAGCTGAAAAAGGACGAGCGGGACACTAAACACATCTGCGCATGCCTTCAGGCGTCGCTTCGTCCCAAACGGTATCTGCACACGCTGGGCGTGTCGGACACGGCGGCGAACCTCGCGTACTGCCACGGCGCGGACGGCGAGCGGGCCAGGCTGGCGGGACTTCTCCACGACTGCGCCAAGTATTACAGCGACGAGGAGATGATCGCGCTGTGCGACCGCTACGAAATCGCCCTGACCGATATTGAGAGAAAGAATCCCGCCCTCATTCACGGGAAGCTTGGCGCCTGCCTTGCCAAAAAGAGGTACGGAGTCAAGGATCCAGAGATCGCGTCTGCCATCCGCTGTCACACCACGGGAAAGCCGGACATGACCTTGCTGGAGAAAATTCTGTACGCGGCGGATTATATCGAGCCGGAGCGGCATATGGACTGCGCGCCCTATCCGCTCGAGCTGGTGCGAAGGACCTGCTTTCAGAATCTGGACCGGGGCGTGTGGATGATACTGACCAATACGGTGACTTTTCTGGAGCAATCGGAGAATGAAACGGATCCCATGACGAGGGAAACGTGGAAGTATTATGACCGGCAGATGAAAATAAAAAGATAAGGAAGGGGAAGGGACTATGAGTGACAAGTCAAGAGAAATGGTGAAAATCGCCTATGACGCGCTGGACGAAAAGCTGGGGCAGGATATTGAGATTCTGAAGATTGACGAGATTTCAGTTATCGCGGATTATCTGATCATCGCCAGCGGCAATAACGTGAACCAGATCGGCGCCATGATTGATCTGGTGGACGAAAAGCTGGGGCGCGCCGGATACACGGAGCGGAGAATCGAGGGAAATAAAAATTCTACCTGGGTGCTCATGGATTACGGCGATGTGATTATTCATGTGTTCTCTAAGGACGACAGGCTTTTTTACGATCTGGACCGCATCTGGCGGGACGGGAAAAAGGTAGCGAGGGAAGAGCTGGAGTGATGGGTGTCAGGGGGAGGTATTGAGGATCAGGCGATGTATATCAGCAATGCTTGTGTTTTACCAAAAGACTGGACAATAGATAATCTCATGAAAATGCACAGGTCATGGCCGTATAATCCAGCTTTGGCAAATACATTTTTCAAGGCTGGATATATTGAAGCTTGGGGGCGCGGTATCCAGAAAATATGGGAAGAATGTGATGCTATCGGTGCGAATCCTCCAGAGTATACCCTTTGTGGGAAAGATTTAACTGTTAAATTCACGTCAATTAAAACTAGAAATTATGATACTCGGAATATTATAGTGGAACAACCGGGAAATCCCATTTCGTCAATTGTTGATCGAATCATAGTAGAGCAACCAAAAAATTCCATTTCATCAATGATCGATCGAATGGAAGCGTATTGTAAGGGTCTGCAGAAAATCTTAAATGAAATTGAAGATATAAAAGGAGCCAATATAGAACTAAAAGGAGCCGGAAATGACTTAAAAGGAGCCAATAAAGAGCCAAAAGGAGCTGAAAAGGATTCTAAAAAGAGCCAAAAAGGAGCCAAAAAGGAGCCAAAAGGAAATCAAAAAAGAGCTGAAAGGAAAAAGGAAATACTTGTGATTTTAACTAAAAATCCCGAAATCACGCAGCGTCAGATTATGGAAGAATTGAATTTGACAAGGAAGCAGGTACAAAAAGATATGAAAGAACTTCAGGAAGAAGGTGTGATTGAAAGAGAGGGTACCAATCGAAAGGGAAAATGGATAATTAAAGCATAGACTGCCGCGGGAGGTGAACCTTGATTCGGTAGCGAGACGTCGTTCGATTTTTTTGTAGAAAGTAAAAATTGGGGAAGGAGTTATGGCAAAGTATGCTCATAACGAAAAAGAAGAGGAAGAATATATTGATCTAATTCCCATATTAGAAAATCTCTATTTGGATGCAGAGAACTTTTTAAAATCTATTATGAGGAAAGAACTGAAGGAGTGATGGTTTATGGGAAAATATCTGGGCATCGGCAATGCGGGCTTTACAGCTATTCGCAAAGGAACCTATATTGATAAAACCGGCTTGATTTCATTCGTGAACAAAACTCTGGGGACAATGCAGAAGTTGACATGTGTCAGCAGGCCCCGGCGGTTTGGCAAGTCCTATGCGGCTAAAATGCTGTGTGCTTATTATGATAAAAGCTGTCATTCGGACCACCTGTTTTCCGGCCTTGAAATTGCAAACAATCCCTCTTACCAGAAATATTTAAACAAGTACGATGTGATTTATCTGGATATTACGTTGTTTATTGCCAGCGCTGGCAATATAAAAGATGTGGTCTCCGATATAGAGAAAAAAGTTACGGAAGAAATACAGGCCGCATATCCAGGAACGAAACCGGCGGACACGCTTCTGGATATGCTGTTTCATGTGACAGAAGATACCGGGAACAAATTTATTATTATTATCGACGAATGGGACGCCCTGTTTCGAGAGGCAAAGCAGGATACTCAACTGCAGGAGGATTACATTCGGCTGTTGCGCGGGCTCTTTAAAAGCAGCCTGACGGACGTAGTAATCGAGGGCGCCTATATGACGGGAATTTTGCCCATCAAAAAATATGGAACGCAATCGGCCATGACGGATTTTTTTGAATATACGATGCTGCAGCCCGAGCCGTTGGAAAAATATGTCGGCTTTACCGAGGAGGAAGTGCGCCGATTATGCGAGGATTCCCGGCTGGATTTTGAAACCGTGCGGGAATGGTACGACGGCTATATTCTCGGGGACGATGTTCACATTTACAGCCCCAAGTCCGTGATGGATGCCATTTCCCGGGGACGACTGGGAAATTACTGGACGCAGACGGAAACCTATGAATCCCTGCGTCTGTATATTGATCTGGACGAGGACGGATTAAAGGAATCGATTGTCCAGATGCTAGGCGGGGCGCATCAAAAAATTGATATTGCCACATTTCAGAATGATCTGACCAGCCCTATGGGGCGGGATGATGTCTTGACGCTTTTAGTGCACTTGGGCTATCTGTCGTATTGCACGGAAGATAGAACCGTATTTATTCCCAACGAGGAAGTAAAACAGGAGTTTATCCGTGCTGTAAATGGCGGCAGGCATAAGGAGGTCGCGAAGCTGATTCAAAATTCGGACCGCCTGTTGAAACAGACGTTAGAAATGGACGAGGAAGCAGTTGCCTCTGCCATTGAGGAAGCTCACAAGGCGGGGACTGCACCGCTTTTTTACAATAATGAGCAGGCACTAAGAAGCGTTATCCGTTTTGCCTACATCAGTTGTGCCGATTATTTTATCAAAATTGAGGAACTGCCCTCTGGACACGGCTATGCAGATGTTGTATTTTTTCCCAAAAGGGCTTCCTCAATGCCGGTTCTGGTAATTGAACTGAAATGGAATCAGTCAGACGAGGGGGCAATCCGTCAAATCAAACGCCAGGACTATCCGCTGGCTCTTAGAGAATATGGCGGAGAAATCCTTTTGGTGGGAATCAATTATGATAGCAAGAGCGGGAAGCACACTTGTAAAATTGAAAAATACGAGGTGGAGCATGTTGAATTGTAGTAAAGAATCTTGCGATAGCGATGATATGATTTGACATATTCTTCTATGGTTTTCTTGTAGAAAATAAAAATTCATGAATATTGACATATGGAAAATGAAGCAATTTTAACAAACGATCAACTATTGATCTAATTCCCATATTAGAAAATCTCTATTTGGATGCAGAGAATTTTTTAAAATCTATTGAGAAAGTGAAGATTTCATATGATTGATATTATGGAAGTAGCCGATAAGGCAGCTGTGATAGTTAATGATTACGGTCACATGTAAAAAATCATAAAAATAACTATAAAACTGCCGCTTAACGAATTTCACTTCGATAAGCGGCAGAAACTTTCCAAATAAATCCTACATAAAACGAACTTCTACATCAGACGGAACAGTCCGACGACCTTGCCGAGAATCATGACTTCGTCTACATAGATGGGATCCATGGAGTCATTCTCCGGCTGGAGGCGGTAGCGGCCATCTTCCTTGTAATAAGTCTTGACCGTGGCGGAGTCGTCTACCAGCGCGACGACGATGTCGCCGTTATTCGCGGTGGGCGTCTGCTGTACGATAATCTTGTCCCGATCGTAAATGCCCACGTTAATCATGCTGTCTCCCCGCACATCGAGCATAAAGAGGTCACCGGCCGGAAGCTCGTCGGACAGAAGCGGAAAATACCCGGAGATGTTCTGCTCAGCAAAAATCGGCTGCCCGGCTGCCACTTGTCCAATCATGGGAATGTTGCGAAGCTCACGGCGTGTCATGTTGAACTCGTCATCGACAATCTCAATGGCTCTCGGCTTGGTAGGGTCCCGACGGATATAGCCGTTCTTCTCCAGCGTCTCCAAGTGGGAGTGCACAGAGGATGTGGATCTCAGGTTCACAGCGTCACAGATCTCCCGGACAGCGGGGGGATACCCCTTCTCTAAAATTTGATCTTTGATATATGTTAAAATCTCTGCCTGTTTTTTCGATATGCGTCCATTTCCCATAACAGCGAGTCCTCCTTGCTTATGTATGTAAATAAATCATAACACAAACAAATGTTTTTGTCAAACAAATGTTCTGTTTTTTGGAATGAATTGACAGATACATTTTCGGTTGTTAAAATATAGAGGTATTCGATTGTGTGATGTGCGAAAGAATCCGTGATATCGTGGGGCAAGATATTTTTTGTGCCCCAGACATCTTTATATTTGCAAATGTTGTATATATTTTTTTACAAAGGAGAGAGGGCACGATGATGACAAGAGAGCAGGCGTTAAAATATGGACTGTCATTCCCGGACACTTATCAGGATGCGCCGTTTCGGGATACGAACTGGCAGCTAGTCCGGTACAGAGCCAATAAAAAAGCGTTTTTGTGGACATATGAAAAGGACGGATATATCAATCTCAATGTAAAAGTGGATCCGGAGCGGGCGTTTTTCTGGCGGGATGTGTACGCTTCGGTTATTCCCGGATATCATCTGAATAAAGAGCACTGGAATACGATTATTCTGGACGGAAGCGTGCCGGACCGGGACGTGGAGATGATGATTGCGGAGAGTTACGATCTGATATCGGACAGCCCGTCAAAGAGGATTTATGAGGCGGTAAAGCGGATTCCGCGCGGCCGGGTCGCGACCTACGCGCAGGTGGCCGAGGCGGCCGGAAATAAAAAGATGGCGCGGGCGGTGGGGAACGCCCTGCACAAAAATCCGGATCCGGGAAACATTCCCTGTCACCGCGTGGTGAACGCGAAGGGGGAGCTGGCTGGCGCGTTTGCGTTCGGGGGCGCCGGGGTGCAGGCGGGACTGCTCGAAGCGGAGGGCGTGGAAGTGATTGGGGATAAGGTCGATCTGGGAAAATATCAGGCAGAAAAACTGCTTGAAATTTCTGCCGATCCATTCTATTCAGAAAGTAACATGAAATATTTGGAAAAGGTCATAACTGACATTGAATCAGGTCGGGCGAAACTGGTAGAACATGAGTTGATAGAGGATTAAAGCCTATGAAAATTCTTGGGAAAGAAAGAAAATTTCAAAAACCATAAACAGCAGATCAGCATGGACAGAGCGGATTCACCGCCCTGTCCGTTTTAATTTTTCCCCAACCTTACAAAATTGTCACCTGGCTGTCACCGGACAGTCACCTTACAGTGATATGATAGTCCTACAAGCAAGGCCGGGCTTGAAAGAGTTTTTTGATGGCAGATGAGAAACTGCTACGCAAACTGTATTTACAGTTTTTTCTCATCGACGCCGTCGAGTAAACGCTCTGGAAGGGAGGAATATCATGACAAATATAATATCACAGACCATTCAGCGGATCCGCACGTCCAAGGTGACAGCCGTATTTTTTATCGTAGGATTTGCGGTTTCTATCCTGCTCATTTCGCTGAATACAAGCCTTGTGTTTTCACAGCTGGATGCGGCAGATTTTAACAAGAAAAATGCGCCGCCGAAGGCGACGCAGTACGAGCTCTACACGAAGACCAGGG
>CANRJU010000068.1 GCA_947631075.1 uncultured Lachnospiraceae bacterium | reverse complement strand
CTTTTCAGACACTTCCTTCATGCCCTTATAGGCAAGCCACTCCGGATAGCTTATAAAATCCGTGTTTATGAACATAGCGTTCCCGGCAAATGCCCTGGACGCCCAGGCCTCTAATGCCACTGACTGGCTTCCCGCAAACACAATTCTTGTGTTTGTATTCGCGGAGTCAGAAAAATCATTCGCAACTGCCGCAATCATCTTTTCGGGAAGGAGCAAATAGGTTGTTTCATCAATGAGAAATACCTTTTTTTCGTTATTCCGGATGCAGACGGCTATTTCGTCAAACAAATCGACCGTATCATCCTCCGGCATCACTTTTGCGTCATAATACTCAGCTTCCGGCATTTCTTCCGCCATCTGCTTCATGCAGACCGTTTTGCCTGTTTTTCTAGGTCCCAGCAAAAAAGTCACCTTGTTATTCTGCACGGATCTCTCCAGTTCATAATAAAAGCCGCGTTTGAAATCATAACGATTCTTCATATATCTAATGCTCCTCTCAGTTATCTTGCTTTTCCTTTTTCACTCTACCGTTGATTCTTTCTGTAACCGGCATACCAGATTTTCCGAAAGAAGCTCATCTAAAAGCTCATCCCGTTTTAACAGTTCTTCAACATTCACATAAGAAATTCCCGACTTATCTTCAAATGTCTCACCATGATAGACTACATACTTTTCACGAATAGTTGCTCCCGTCTGTTTTTCAAAGGACGCACACAATTCTTTATTTAACAGATGCCGTGCCTGTCCCGGAACAGGACGATTCGAGTGCTTAACCTCGAACACATCCGCAGTCCACTCCTTTTGATCTATGACTGTAATATCAAATTCACCATCATCCGATAATCTAAACTTTTTTATAATATATTGCTCTGAATCTGGCATGCGAAGAACAAAATCCATGTAAACAATATCTTCCAACATACCTCCCATGACATCCGTTCTGACAATCTCAAGAATTTCTTGTCTTTCCCGGACTGAGTATTGCTGGAAAGACTTCGCAGCCAGAAGCGACCTGCAAAGAGCCTCGGCCTGGCAATACCTCATCCCCGGCTGTGTAAAGATAACTTCATCTGTTTCCGGAATCGAGTACAAAACATCCAGTTTCTCCAGATACATTTTTATTTCATCCATGACGGCCTTATCTGCAGGCTTAAACAGTGGTTCAATAAGCGACAATTCCCTTTTCAAGTGTTCCGTGATTTCATTGTCCTTTAGTGGTTCGATTGGAAGCCCTCTCCTATTTGCCAAATTTCTGGCCGATCCCAGATCATGGGATTTAAATGGCTGATTCATAATTTCAGCCACAAAATGACGATTATGATATTCTATAACTCGGTTAATATATGTGGGCAGCTCATTACGAAAGTAAACCGCTGTCAACGGTCCCAGTCTCCTCTCGACATCCCATTCCTTTAGACTATGTGTAATGTTGTGCGCAATAGCCTCATTAGTATATTCTTCCAGGCTATCTCCTTGATAAATCTGCTTGCCATCCGTCAGTGTACCGCCGTATCGAATATATTCGTCGATTGAACCACCGAGCAGACGGGCATATTCCCGATACGGGATGTATGTCGTATGAATCATGTGTACCCGGTCAAATAGTTCCCTGCCAGACGCGATGGAAAATCCCAGAGAATCCGTACCGGCCATGACTATTTTCTTCCCGCAGAAAGCATGAATATCTGCCAAAAAGCTGCAGCACTCTATAAATCCCTCCAGCTTGGTCGCCTCGTCAAGAAAGAAAAAATCCGCCTGCCCATGCTGCTCCATAATTCCACGCAAATCAGCTATCGTGTCATCATTTTCACAAAGAATGTATGCTATATCACCATAACAGTCCAGTTCTCGAACCGCCTGTATCATCATGACAGTCTTTCCAGTACGGCGCAGCCCATAAAGACAACAGGTTTTGTGATCATTTCCACCTCGAAGATATTCCATTATTGTACTAAAACACGTCCGTTTTCCATATGCGTCCACTCCGGACCGCTCTATCATTTCCCGCAGTTCATTTCCAGTAAATACCTTCATTTACAATCACCCCTCCAGCACTATATTTATTTCTCCATCTAGCACTATCGTATTACACGCGCTTTTAAACTGTCAAGAGTTTTTTCGTTTTTATTATATGCCATCTAATAATTTGTACAGGCAGCCATCTAATCTTTCACTTCCGGGCACGATGTTCAAAAGTTCGGTATTCTATTTACTATGTAATTCCTCCCATTTTATTTTCTGTTTTTCGACCATAACAAAAGGACATCTTCCTAAATTTCTCTTAGAAAAATGTCCTTATAGGTGCAAATATTGATTGGATTAGCACAACCTTGAACGTAAATCGAAGTATTATTCCGTATTATTCGTTCAAAATTTGTTGCACTTTTGTTGCACTATGCAGATAATAAGTGGTTCAAACCCTTGATTTTATGGGCTTTTTCAACCCAATGTTTTCAATGTGGGGAACAATAATACATCTCTTATCGCAGGTGAGTCCGTCATCATCATCACCATGCGGTCGATCCCGAAACCAATCCCCCCGGTCGGCGGCATACCGATACTCAAGGCATTGAGGAAGTCCTCATCGGTGTGATTGGCCTCGGCGTCTCCCTGCGCCGACAGCTCCTCCTGCGCCTCAAAGCGGGCTCTCTGGTCGATGGGGTCGTTGAGCTCGGAATAGGCGTTCGCCATCTCCCAGCCGTTCATAAAGAACTCAAAACGCTCCACATACTCCGGATTATCCGGCTTTTTCTTCGTCAGCGGAGAAATCTCGATGGGGTGATCCATGACAAAGGTCGGCTGAATCAGGTGCTCCTCGACATACTCCTCGAAGAAGAGATTCAGAATATCGCCCTTTTTATGGCGGGCCTCAAACTCGATGTTGTGTTCCTTCGCCAGCTTCTTCGCTTCCTCGGTATCTTTTACCTCATTAAAATCTACGCCCGCGTACTTCTTCACGGCGTCCACCATCGTAATCCGCTCAAAGGGCTTCGAGAGGTCCATCTGGTGTTCTCCGTACGTCAGAATCTCCGAACCGGTGACCTCCTTTGCCACATAGCGGTACAAATTCTCCGTGAGGTCCATCATGCCGTGATAATCCGTATATGCCTGATACAGCTCCATCAGCGTAAATTCCGGGTTATGTCTCGTATCCAGTCCCTCGTTGCGGAACACCCGGCCAATCTCATAGACCTTTTCCAGTCCGCCCACAATCAGCCTCTTTAAGTACAGTTCCAGCGAAATACGCAGCTTCAGATCCTCATCCAGCGCGTTAAAATGCGTCTCAAACGGTCTGGCCGCCGCGCCGCCCGCGTTCTGCACGAGCATCGGCGTCTCCACCTCCATAAAGCCCTGCTCATCTAAATAACTGCGGATACTGTGCAACACCTTAGAGCGCTTCACAAATGTGTCCTTCACATCCGGGTTCATAATGAGGTCCACATAGCGCTGGCGGTAACGGATATCGGTATCCGTCAGGCCGTGAAACTTCTCCGGAAGAACCTGAAGGCTCTTGGAGAGAAGAACAACTTTCTCCGCGTGTACGGAAATCTCCCCGGTCTTGGTCTTAAACACATTGCCGGTAATCGCCAGCAGGTCGCCCACGTCGTATTTCTTAAAATCCTTATAGGAATCCTCACCGATATTATCCCGTGCCACATAGGCCTGAATATCGCCCTTGAGGTCCCGTATGTTGCAAAAAGAAGCCTTGCCCATCACCCGCTTGAACATCATGCGCCCAGCCACGGTGACCGTGCTCCCCTCTAACTCGTCATACTGATCCTTGATCTCCGTGGAATGATGCGTCACATCGCACTTTGTGATCACAAAAGGATCCTTGCCCGCTTCCTGCAGGGCCGCCAGCTTCTCCCGTCTGACTTTCAATAACTGATTGATATCTTCTGCCACTGTTCTCTAACTCCTCGCTCTCACTCTTAATTATTCTTATGGAAATCCAATATCTCATACTTAATGATGCCGGCCGGCGTCTCCACCTCGACAACCTCGCCCTTCTGGGCGCCAAGCAGCGCTTTTCCGACCGGAGATTCATTGGAAATCTTGCCCTGAAGGCTGTTGGCCTCCGTGGAGCCCACAATCTTGTACTCCATCTCCTCATTGAACTCTAAATCCTTGATGATGACGGTGCATCCCACGTTGATCACGCTGGCGTCCACGTCCTCATCTACGACCACTTCCGCGTTTTTCAGAATCTTGTCAATTTCCTCAATACGGAGCTCAATGTCTCTCTGTTCTTCCTTGGCTGCATCGTATTCCGCATTCTCCGACAGGTCTCCCTGCTCTCTGGCCTCTTTGATCTTCTGGGCCACTTCGCGGCGGCGGTTGACCTTCAGGTTGTGAAGCTCATCCTCCAAAGTTTTCAATCCCTCATAGGTTAAAATATTCTTTTTTGTCTCTGCCATGACTAATGACTACCTCCATTCCAGAGCAATTAGACCGGAGACATCCGCGCCTCCCATCCTCATCTCATGGGTTTTAATATCGTTTAATTATAACGCATGCCGGCCACGTTGTCAATTATGCTGTCCCATCTGACCATCAATTAAAAGCCAAGCATCCATGCATCAATCCGTGGTATCCGTCATTTCCTCGTCGCTCTCGTCCTCGCCTTCTTCCGGTTCGTCATCCGGACCGCTGCTCCCCTCGTCAGAACTCTCTCCGTCCGCGGTAAATTTCTTCTTCTCCGCCTTGGAATCCTTCTGATCGTCCGTCTCCCTCACGATAATCGCCTTGTACTTCGGCTTGGCGACGTTCACCAGCTCATTGTCCAGCATAGCCGCCCAGTTCTCATCGGAAATCTGGGATACGGTCGACGGATATCCGCCCTTGACAGCCGTCTCCGTGTTGGGCTGCGTCGTCATGATCACGCGGATCGGATAATAGGTGAGATTTTCAAATGTATTTTGGGTCACAGTCGGATTGACCGCTCCCCGTAACAGCATGGCCACATAATTGGAATCCTCATCGCTCACCCCGGTGCTGGTGTCCGCCAGCGCGTGGATATTCTTAATGGTATTGTCCCGAATAACAAAATCCTTCCAGTTGAGCACGCGGAAAGCCGCGTTGTAGGTATCTGTCACCTCGTTGTCGTAAATCTGAATGTTGGTCTGATACTTCTGCGTCTCGCCGTCGGCAAAATAAGTGTGGCTCCCCACCGCCGTGGTAATATTTTTAAATGTGTTGTTCCGGATAAAAACATCCTGGCAGGTGGTCTTGTCATGGGCGGACCAGTCATAGTTAAAGCCCTCGATATAATTATCCGTCCCGTCTATATTGATACACTCCTTGTGGCTCTTTCCGTCCACCGGCTTGAAATTTTCAAAATGGCATTTCTCCACCACGGCATTTTTCGAGGAATTTAGTTCAATAAAATGACATCCGTACTCATTTCGGAAAGTGATTCCCGAAATGGTGACGTTCTTGGTGTGTCCCATGACAATCGCCATGGCGTTGAGCACATTGTCGCAGTCCATGACGACGGTGCCCGATCCCTGGATTTTGACGTCATGGGAACCATTGTATCCGGTGACCGTCTTTACCGTATTGTCCTTAGAAGGGGGCACGATGGTGAAAATCGTCTTGGCGTAGCAGATGTCGTACACCGTCGTCCCCGCCTTTTTAAATGTCACGCCATCTTTTAGCTTCAGCGTCACATTAGACGGAATGCAGATATTGTTGGTCACAGGATACTCTCCCGCCTCCACGGTAATTGTCCCGCCTCCCGCATACTCTAACTGCTCCATGTAGGAGAGAAAGATGTAGTAATATTTTTTGCTGTTATAATTCACATAATCCATGTATTTTTCCCGATAAGGAATGGAGTCCGTGCGTATGGTAAATTTGTTGTCCCTTTTGTCCTGAAAATAGAACAGCCGGGACCCGTCCATCGCCACATAATAGTGTTCGGCGTCCGAGACGGTATTGGTATCCATACTTTTCAGGCTCTCCTCCCCGATCTGGGAGACGACGGAGGGCAGCGAGGAGCCGGATCCCTCGTTGAGCGCCGTCACGAACTGAACGGCGTACTGACAGCCGGAAATCGTGTTGCTGCTGATCGCCGGTTCATCCACTCCCAGCCCGTACACGGGACAAATGCTGCGTGGGCCCTTGGAACTGCGGCTCATGACATTAGCTGAAATGTCCGGCGTTTTCCACACCATCGCGTATATGTCATAGTTCTTTATATCGGTAAATGTGTTGTTCTTGACCTGAACCTTTGTCTGATACAGGGGACTGGCGTCCGTAGACGCGTACTTCGCGCTTCCCACGCCGATCTCATTGCCGGAGAACTGGTTGTCCTCGATTATGATATTTTTGTTTACCGTGTTGTCCAGCCTGCTCCACAGCCCGGAAAAATCATTGATCTCGGAATTGATCACCTCCAGCCGCACAGCCATCTGGTTTTCAAGGCCCGACACGCTGACCGCCTTCTGGAAATCGCACTTCTGAATAGAAACATTTTTGGAGCCCTCCACCCAGATGTAGCTGCCACCCTGCCGGTTTGTAAATTTGATTTTCTCAATGGTGACGGTGTTGGCGTGTCCGGCATACACAGCCGTCGCGCCCTTGACTTTCCCCAGGCTGATCTCCGAATCCGTGCTTCCCTTGATGGAGACGTTCTGCGAGGCGCGGTATCCGCCCACCAGCTTTCCATTGGTTGCCTTCTTCTCCGAAATCAACTGAAACAAAAACTTGGTGCTCTTTAATTTCTTCGTCCCGGTATCCTCTGTCTTGACCAGCTTGGCGCCGGATTTCAACTGGATACTCACATCGGACGGCACATACAGCGTGCGGGGGATCTTGTAGGTTCCCTTTTTTAATTTCAGCGTTCCGCCCTTTTCCCCCAATTTATTTAAATAAGACTGTATCGCGTAATACTGTCTGGTTTTCTTATTATAAGTTTTCTTTTTCTTCGTCTCTTTTTCAAGAGGCGCGGCCTTGGGCCCGATCGTGTAACTCTTTACTGCTTTTTTTGCCTGGGACTGTGTCCCGGCCATCAAAAAAGACATTGAAATAAATCCCAAAAATGCCAGTCGGCGCATAACCCCATGTCTGTCCATTGCACATCCATCCTCCAGATCCCATCTTTTCATTCCTCACGAAGCAGCCTGGCGCTGCGGGCGTTCAGAACATCTTCCTGCATTTATTATAGTAACCCTTTTTGTCATTTTCTTTTCATACCCTGACATTGTATTAGAAAAATTCAGAGGAATCACCGAAATGACTCCTCTGAAATAAAACATTCACCCGTGTGACAGATCTATGCTGTCAATTATTTAGCTGCTCTTTCCTTCAATGCCTCATACTTCGCCTTGGCATCGCTCTCAGCCTTGTCAAAGAGTGCTTTCGCGCGCTCCGGGTTGGAACGGGACAGACGGTTGTAACGAACCTCGCCCATCAGGAAGTCCTGATAGCCGCCCTTAGGCTCTTTGGAGTCTAAGATAAACGGATTCTTGCCCTCTGCTGCCAGAGAAGGATTGTAGCGGAACAGATGCCAGTAACCGGACTCTACCGCTTTCTTCTCCTCGGTCTGAGCGCTCTTCATGCCGCCCTTGATACCGTGGTTGATACACGGAGCATAGGCAATGATCAGCGACGGACCCGGATAAGCCTCGGCCTCAACAAATGCCTTCACCATCTGATTCATATCAGCGCCCTGAGCGATCTGTGCCACATAGATGTAGCCATAGCTCATAGCGATAGCAGCAAGGTCTTTCTTCTTCACTTCCTTACCGCCTGCGGCAAACTGAGCGATCGCGCCGGTCGGGGTAGCCTTGGAAGCCTGGCCGCCGGTGTTGGAATAAACCTCGGTATCAAATACGAGCACGTTTACATCCTGGCCGCTTGCCAATACATGATCCAGTCCGCCGTAACCGATGTCGTAAGCCCATCCGTCACCGCCCAGGATCCACTGGGACTTCTTAGCCGCGAAATCTTTCAGCGCAAGAATCTGCTTTGCGTACTCATTCTCACAGCCGCATGCCTGGATGGCATCGATCATCTCTTTCGTTGCCTTAGCGCTTGCGCCGCTGTTGTCCAATGTGTCAAGGTAAGCCTGCAGCTTCGCCTTTACATCCTCTTTCTCAGCGACTTTCAGCAGTTCTTCTACAGCCGTAACAACCTTTGCGCGGTTTGCCTTCTGGCCCAGCTGCATACCGAAGCCGTACTCAGCGTTGTCCTCAAACAAGGAGTTTGCCCATGCCGGACCCTTGCCCTCGTGATTTACCGTATACGGAGATGCCGGTGAGGAACCGCCCCAGATGGAGGAGCATCCTGTCGCATTGGCAATGTACATTCTGTCGCCAAAGAGCTGTGTCATCAGCTTGGCGTACGGAGTCTCTCCGCATCCGCCGCAGGCGCCGGAGAACTCTAACAACGGCTGCTTGTACTGGCTTCCCTTGACCGTTGTCTCCGGGAACTTCTCCAGTACAGCGGCAGGAGCGTCAATGGTAACGCCATAGTTGAAGAAATCCTGCTGTGCGTGTCCCTGATCGTACGGAACCATCGTGAGAACGCTGTTCTTCATGTTGCCTGGGCATACATTAGCACAGGAACCGCATCCGGTACAGTCGTCAGCGGAAACGCTCATAACGAACTTCACGCCGTCAACGCCCTTTAAGTCTACCGCGTTGTTAGCCGGAGCCTTTGCAAGCTGGTCAGCGTCCATAGCTACCGGACGGATACAAGCGTGCGGACATACATAGGAACAGAAGTTACACTGGATACATCCCTCCGGATTCCACTGCGGAACATCCACAGCTACGCCGCGCTTCTCGTATGCGGCGGAACCGCTCGGGAGAGTACCGTCTACATATTTCTCGAATGCGGATACAGGCAGGTCGTTTCCGGTCTGGCTGTTGATTGCATTCTGAATCGTGTTTACATATTCTACCAGGTCTTTTCTGTCGCCGTCTACAGTGATAGAAAGATCCTCATCCTGCGCGTCAGCCCAGGAAGCCGGAATCTCAATCTTCTTGAAGTTCTCAGCGCCTGCGTCGATGGCGTCATGGTTCATCTTAACGATGTCGTCGCCCTTCTTAGAATAGGAAGCGGTAGCGGCATCTTTCATGTACTGAATGGCGTCTTCCTTCGGAATGATACCGGAAATCGTGAAGAACGCGGACTGCAGGATCGTGTTGATACGGCCGCCCAGACCAATCTCCTTGCCCAGTTTGAAGCCGTCAATGGTGTAGAAATTGATGTTGTGCTGTGCCATGTATCTCTTTACCTGTCCCGGCAGATGCTTCTCCAGCTCGTCCATATCCCAGGAGCAGTTCAAAAGGAAGGAACCGCCGTCCTTCAGATCCTGTACCATGTTGTACTTTCTCACATAAGCAGGCATGTGGCAAGCTACAAAATCTGCCTTGTTGATCAGATAGGTGGACTTGATCGGGCTGTCTCCGAAACGCAGGTGGGAAATCGTAACGCCGCCGGACTTCTTGGAGTCGTAATCAAAATATGCCTGCGCATACTTGTCGGTGTGGTCGCCGATGATCTTGATGGAGTTCTTGTTGGCTCCTACCGTACCGTCCGCGCCAAGACCCCAGAACTTACAGGATGTCGTTCCCTCCGGCGCGGTAACCGGGCTCTCCGTGCGATCCAGGGAAAGATTGGTAACATCGTCCTTGATGCCGATGGTAAATCTCTCTTTGGACTCGTTGTTGTATACGGCAATAATGTCTGCCGGAATGGTGTCCTTGGAACCAAGGCCATAGCGTCCGCCAAGAATCTTCGCATTGTGGAACTTGGTATCACGCAGCGCGGATACAACGTCCAGATACAGAGCCTCGCCCTGCGCGCCCGGCTCCTTAGAGCGATCCAGCACGCTGATTACCTTGGCGGTATCCGGAATCGCGTCTACCAGATGCTTTGCGCTGAACGGACGGAACAGGCGAACCTTCACAAGACCTACCTTCTCGCCCTTGCTCATCAGGTAATCTACGGTCTCCTCGATGGTGTCGCAGACAGAGCCCATCGCTACGATTACCTTCTCCGCGTCCGGCGCGCCGTAGTAGTTGAACAGCTTGTAGTCGGTGCCGATCTTTGCGTTTACCTTGTCCATGTACTGCTGTGTCAGATCCGGAACAGCGTCATAATACTTGTTGCATGCCTCTCTTGCCTGGAAGAATACGTCCGGGTTCTGCGCGGTACCACGCTGTACCGGATGCTCCGGATTCAAAGCGCGGTCGCGGAATGCCTGAACTGCCTCCATGTTGCACATCTCTTTCAGATCGTCATAGTCCCAGATCTCGATCTTCTGAATCTCATGGGAAGTACGGAAGCCGTCGAAGAAGTGCATAAACGGAACGCGTCCTTCGATTGCAGTCAGATGGGCAACGGCGCCCAGGTCCATAACTTCCTGTACATTGCTGGAACAGAGCATGGCAAAACCGGTCTGACGGCATGCGTATACGTCAGAGTGGTCGCCGAAAATAGATAACGCGTGGCTCGCTAACGCTCTGGCTGTAACGTGTACAACGCCCGGGAGCAGCTCGCCGGCAATCTTGTAGAGGTTCGGGATCATCAGAAGAAGTCCCTGGGAAGCGGTATATGTAGTCGTCAGCGCTCCTGCTTCCAAAGAGCCGTGAACAGCGCCTGCTGCTCCTCCCTCAGATTCCATCTCAGACATCATAACCGTCTGTCCGAAGATATTCTTCCTTCCCTGAGTGGCCCACTGATCGGTGTAGTCAGCCATCGGAGAAGACGGTGTGATCGGATAGATCGCTGCTGCCTCGGTGAACGCGTAGGAAACGTGAGCGGCCGCAGTGTTACCATCCATAGTTTTCATTTTTCTGGCCATTTTTGTCTATGCCCTCCTTACATATTTTTCATTCCTTTATTTTATCACTTCGAAATAAAATTGTAAAGATTGAAACGGGCGGATTTCATAAAATGTAGAAAATTTTGAGAGAAACCGGAAAATGCTTTCCCGCCGCCCCGCCCATATCTTTTTTAGTTGTCATATCCCCTTTACTTATGGTACAATAACGGGGAAGTACCAATGAGGCGGGCAATCTGGTCCGCGGCCGGGCGCTGTCGGCACAAAACAGCGCAGAAATGAGGTATATAATGGAAAATTACTTTCAGAAGGACATCGAATGCGCGCCCCGGGAGAAGATACTCAAGTGGCAGAACGAGCGGCTGGTACGACAGGTAAAGAACGTCTACGACAACGTGCCGTACTACCGCACCCGCATGAGCAACATGGGATTGGAGCCGGGGGACATCCGCTCGGTGGAGGATCTCCACAAACTGCCCTTTCTCACCAAAGACGATTTGAGAGACGCTTATCCATACGGAC
>CANRJU010000067.1 GCA_947631075.1 uncultured Lachnospiraceae bacterium | reverse complement strand
TCCCGCCCGCTATGTGTGCGGCCTGATTGTCGGCGAGGGCGCGAGCCACGCCTGGGCAGAGGCGCTGTGCGGGGGAGTCTGGATCGGCTTTGATCCGACCAATGATTGTCCGGTGCTAGACCATTATATAAAAATCGGGCAAGGCAGGGACGCGGCGGACTGCGCCATTAACCGCGGCCTGATGTGGAATGGCGGCGCGCAGTCCCAGAATATTTCTGTTTTAGTGGAAAAAAGGGAAAAGGAGAGAAAATAAAAATATGATAGAGACAATAGCGGCGGCGGGCCTGCCGGTAGATGAGATGCTGGAGATCAAGAAAAACCGCATTGTGCCGGACAATCCCGGACAGGATATGAAGCGGATCAGCATTGTGACCGGGATTCACGGCGATGAGCTGGAGGGGCAGTACGTCTGCTTTGAGGTGCAGCGCCGCATTGAAAAAAACAGGGAAAATCTAAAGGGAATTGTGGACATTTATCCGGCGATGAACCCGCTGGGAATTGATTCTATTACCCGGGGGATTCCGGCGTTCGACCTGGATATGAACCGCATTTTTCCGGGCAGCATGGACGGCAGCATGATGGAGCACCTGGCGGCCTGTATCGTGGAGGATGTGAAGGGCTCGGACTGCGTTCTGGACATTCATGCCAGCAATATTTATCTGACGGAGATACCGCAGATACGCATAAATGAGTTGCATCAGGATATGCTGCTCCCTATGGCGCAGAATACCAATGTGGATCTGATTTGGGTTCACGGCGCCAGCACGGTGCTCGAGGCGACGTTTGCGCACAGCCTCAACAGCATCGGAACGCCGGTGCTGGTCGTGGAGATGGGAGTCGGGATGCGGATTACGCAGGAATACGGGGAGCAGCTGGCAGACGGGATATTTTATTTGATGAAACAGATGGGGATATGGGACGGGGAGGTAAAACCTGTGAGAAAGCCCATTATTTCCCGCGATCCGGAGGACGTCAGCTATCTGAACGCGAGCGTCAGCGGAGTATTTCTGCCGTCCGTAAAGCACGGGGCGAGACTGGAGAAAAATGAGGTGATCGGACGGATCGTAGATCCCCTCCAGGGAAGAGTTCTGGACGAGGTAAGGGCGCCGGAGGACGGCATGCTTTTCACCATAAGGGATTACCCGATTGTCGTAGAGGGTTCGCTTATGGGAAGATTACTGAAGAAAGAGGTATGCGGATATGAATAAAAAAATCGTCTATGAAATGAAGGCTGCCTACCGAGATACCTTCCGCGTGACGGGCTATGAGTTCGGAGAGGGCGAGAAGTCTGTCTGCATCGTGGGAAGCTCACGGGGAAATGAGGTGCAGCAGCTGTATTGCTGTTCCCGCCTGATCAAGAAAATGAAACAGCTCGAGGAGGAGGGGCGGATTGAAAAGGGACATAAAATATTGATTCTGCCCTCCATCAACCCCTATTCCATGAATATACAAAAACGGTTCTGGTCGACTGACAACACGGATATCAATCGGATGTTTCCTGGATACGATCTGGGAGAAACCACGCAGCGGATCGCGGACGGCGTATTTCAGGAGATTTCCGAATACCAGTTCGGAATCCAGTTCACCTCCTTTTACATGCCGGGAGATTTCGTGCCGCATGTGCGGCTGATGGACGAGGGATTCAGCAATCCGGAAATAGCCAGACAGTTCGGACTTCCATATGTTATTATCCGCAGGGTGCGGCCCTACGACACGGCAACCCTGAATTATAACTGGCAGGTGTGGGACACCCAGGCATTTTCCCTATATTCGTCTACGACCTCCCGGATTGACAAAAACAGCGCGGGACAGGCGGTTCTCGCCGTGATGAATTTTTTGTCGGCACAGGGAATTATAAAGTATGTCATTCCCGGGAAATTGCAGTCAAAGGTGGTACAGGACGACGATATGTTTTTGATCAAAACAGAAAAATCCGGAATCTTTGAGGCGATGGTAAAGGCGGGCGAGGAGGTGCAGGTCGGGCAGCCCCTTGCCAATATTTTAGATCCCTATGAGGGCGACGTCCTTGAAACGCTCTATGCCCCCGCGGACCGAGTCGTGTTTTTTGTACATAACGAGCCCCTGACCTACGCCAGCACGTCCGTGATCAAGCTGATTGAAAAATAAAATACCGAGGCTCGCAGCGATTTCCATACAGGCGATATGTATTATCCGGATAAACGGTTCGCACCCAAAAAGAAGCAGCTCGCGCCATTTCTATGAATTTTGCGGAAAAATTTACGATATAAGAAGTAGAAACGGCGTTGCTGTTTAAAAATTTATTTTGAGAGGAATGATTGCGGATGGAAATCGGAAACAGTTATAGCAGTTATGCGGCGGAAAATACAAAAGAGGGCAATATTATCACAAGCACCGTGGAGCTGAAAACGTCAACCCCGAACAAGACGAGGACGGAGCAGATCAAGACGGGATTTAGCAATGTGAATGATTATTCGAGTTATTTGCAGGATAAGTACAGCTATATGAACACGGGGACGACCTCTATGGAAGGCGTTCCGACGACGGTATCGGTGTCCGGCGCGTTTTTGAAAAAGTGCATGAACGATCCGGAAAAGGCGAAGTATTTGGAGGAAAATCTGGCTGCTATTCCGGATTGCGCCGCTTATGCGGTATCTCATTCACTGGGTACATTAACAAGCCTTTCCTATCAGATCGACGCGAATGGAAATATTTCTTGTATGTCATGCGGCACCAACGATCCGGATGGGAAAATAGCCAGAGAAAATGCGGCAAGGAAGGCAAAAGAGCAGAAAGCGCAAAAAGAAAGGCTGGAGAAGAAAAGAGCGGAGAAGAAAGAGCAGGAGGAACGCCTTGCCAAAATAAGGGCGGAGAAAAAGGCGGAAAAAGAGAACCTGCAATCCCGTGAGATCACCGTTGTGGGCAACGATGTGCGGGATATGACAAAAAAGCTGACCGAGGCCATGGCGCAGCCGGACGCCGCCGTGCCGAAAATAGTTGGACTGGATTTTAAAATCTGATTTTTGGGACTTGGCAGATAATTCAATCATGTATCAGCGGGCGGCAGGAATGTGCCGCCCGTTTTTGAACTTGATTTTTTCAGTTGATAAAAATTTTTCATCGCCCCGTCGCGTAAACGCTCTGGAATGGAAATTAAGATGAAAAACAAACAATACCTGTTGATAAATAATAGCGATTGACCGATATAAAGAATATGATATGGAAAAGGAGACCGCTATGAAAAAAATTGAGGAAACAATGCCAAGCGCCAGTGAGTGGCTGATTATGGAAGTCCTTTGGGAGAGCGTCGAGCCGCTTACCTCTTTGGAGGTTCTGGACCGGTTAAAGGAGAAGTCAGATATGACACTTAGAATGGTGCGTGTCCTGATGAACCGTTTGTCGAGGAAGGGGCTTTTAGGCTTTACAGTGGATGAGAATGACGCGAGGGTCTATCACTATCACGCAATCAAATCCAAAGAAGAATGTTTAAACGAGAAAAGCAGACGTTTTGTGAACCGTTATTTTTCCGGCAGCCGGACAAGCGCGGTGGCAGCGCTGCTGCAGGGAATTACATTGACAGATGAGCAGATTAAGGAATTGGAGGAAATTCTGGAGAAAAGCAGGGAACAGGATTAGGCGGTCAATTCTCCCAAAGCAGCGCCGCCCAAAATCATCACTGCTCCTATAATCTGTAAAGGGAGTGGAATGTATCGCTTCTCGAACGGAGTATTGGCGGCGTAAGATTAACTTCGGACGGAATGAAGTTGCTGCCCTATGCGAAAAGCGTCGTTGCCGAATTTGAAAAAATGCAACTGGAAATAGACGAACTGAACGGATTGCAATCGGGATTGAAACGGATTCCCTATAAAATCGTTGCGAAGGAATTGGATGTCCCCGCTTATCGGAATATCGGGCTTGCGCTCCGAAGTAAAAAAACAGCTTCTCTTGCGATAAAGCGTTTTTTGGACTATTTACAATACCGATGAGGTCTATATTTCATAAAAATAAATGTACATTGTTGACACAATGTACATTTTGCTCTATAATAATCATTAAAGGAGTTGATAGGTATGTTGATGGAACAAGCGACTAAAGTGCGAAAAGAGTGGAGCTCTGTATGTGACAGCGTAATTCACGATAAGCCCAAGTTCATTAAAAGAACACGGGATAAAATGTGGTTTTCCAATTTAGAAACGATGAGGAGCATTTTGGATATATATAAATTTACTGCTCAAAGTCTGGTTGAAGAGGATGGAAGTGTAACCTTGTCATTGAACGAAATTGATCTTATTGAAAATGGCAAAAATGAAGATGAAGCCAGATTAAAGCTCGCTCAGTCTATATTGGAATATGCAGTAGATTATTATAATGATTATGCCATGTATTCTCACAGCCCAAACCGAAAGGGACATATTCCCTATATATTTAAAGCGCTGATTATAGATGATCCGGAACAGATTGGAGCTATGATACAATGCCAAGATGGAAAGAATTAAAAAGATTTTGCGAGAGAGATGGGTGGGAGTTATATAAAAATACGGATCATTATTTTTACAGAAAAGCAGATGCTGATGGACGAATCCGCATGACTAAGGTTTCTAAGGGATCTGGCGAAATACACACGAGGATGTGGAAGGAAATTCTGAAAAAACAGCTTCAGGTTTCCCAAGAGTATTTTAATAGCAAGATTTAAAAATGAAAGTAGTAGTATGTATTTGAAGAAACTCACCCCCAAAAAACTTGACACATCCTGGGAAATGTCGTATATTTATTTCATGTGAACAAGGGCGTTCTGCAGTGGCAGGGCGCTTTTTATATTGTATAAAAATATCTGGAGGGAAGGCATATGAAAAAACCGATAATCGGACTGGTTCCGCTGATAGACACAGAGAGGGAGAGCTATTGGATGCTGCCCGGCTATATGCGGGGAATTGAGCAGGCGGGAGGGATTCCGGTCATGCTGCCCCTGACATCAGACGAAGGGGATTTGCGGCAGATTACAGAGGAAATGGATGGCTTTTTATTTACGGGAGGACAGGATGTCTCACCCGATTTATACGGACAGAATCGCACGGAAAAATGTGGCGCATCCTGTAAAGAGCGCGACGAAATGGAGAAAATATTATTTCACATGTTGTACGAAAAAGACAAGCCGCTTCTGGGAATATGCAGGGGAATTCAATTCATCAATGCTGTTATGGGAGGAACCTTATATCAGGACTTGCCCTCGGAGTACCCGTCCGATATCGAACATCACCAGACGCCGCCCTATGATGTGCCGGTACATTCCGTAAGTATTGTGGAACACACTCCGCTGCATGAATTGCTGCAAAAGAAAACGCTGATGGTAAACAGTTATCATCATCAGGCCATCCGCACGCTGGCGCCCCAGGCGCTTGCAATGGCGGTATCGGAAGATGGTCTGACCGAGGCAATCTGCGTTCCGGAGAAGAAATTTATCTGGGGCCTACAGTGGCATCCAGAATTTTCATTTCGGACCGATGAAAATAGCAGGGCGATATTTTCAGAGTTTATTCAGGTGGCAAAAAAGTGTAAACCAGCATGAGATATTCCCCGTTTAGTTATTTATTGAAAAAACAGTATTTTTCTGATACTATGATATCATAGTATATTTTCTGGAAACCGCTGAATCAGTTTCTGTGTAGAGACTAGAGAATTATCAACAGCGCCAGATAGGAGAGATGAGGATGGAAAATAAAAAAAGATATGAGGGAATTGATGTGAGCCATTGGGATGACGGCATCGACTTTGAAAGTGTAAAAGATGCGGGAGTCTCTGTCGTTTATATGAAGGCGTCGGAGGGCGCTGCCTATATTGATCCGAATTTCGAGAAAAATTATCGTGGGGCTCTGAAGGCGGGGCTGAAAATCGGTTTTTATCATTTTGTCACAGCGCGCTCAATCGAGGAGGCCAGACAGGAGGCGCAGCATTTTGCCCAGGTTATTGATGGAAAAGAATATCAGGGCTGTCCGGTCATGGATTTTGAGTCCTTCGGAGATCTGACAAAAGAGCAGGTCAATGAAATATCGCTGGTTTTTTTACAGGAACTTCAGACGGCTACGGGAGGGATAGTTGCGATATATAGTGATTCGTCCAATGCGGCGAACCTATTTGATAAGCGCCTATCGGAGTATCCTCTCTGGATTGCCGAGTATAACGTTATTAGCCCCAGCATGAAAAATCCCTGGAAGAACTGGGCCGGCTGGCAGTACACGGACAGCGGGCAGGTAAGCGGCATTAGCGGGCCAGTGGACAGAAATTATTTTAAGAAAGACATGCTGAAGCGGCAGTTAAAGGATTTCTGCCTGTAGCAAAAGGAATTCTTTGTTTCATTGAAAAGAAGAAATTAACTTAGATTTTACATTTCGATACTGTTTAATTTTACATGACTATGCTATATTGGTGGTATCGGGAAGGTGATAATGCGGATTTTATTTGCATTGACTATTTGTGACTCCCCGGAATGGAGAATAAAATGCTGATATATATTGTAGAAGACGAGGAAAATATCCGAGAGCTTGAAAGCTATGCCCTGGAAAAGAACGGCTATGAGGTTAAGGCCTTTGAGAAGCCGAATGATTTTTACAGGGCATTGGAGGAGCAGGTTCCTGATCTGATATTGCTTGATATAATGCTGCCTGGCGACGACGGGCTTACCATATTAAAAAAGCTTCGCGGCCATGCGGTGCACGCCAAAATCCCCGTTATTATCATTTCCGCCAAAACGACCGAGCTTGACAGGGTAAAGGGGCTTGATCTGGGAGCGGATGATTATATGTGCAAGCCTTTCGGGGTTCTGGAAATGGTGAGCCGCGTAAAAGCAAGACTTAGAGGGGCCGCGCAGCGGGAGGGCGAAACCATTGATTTTGGCGGAATTTCTATCTCGGATCAGACAAGGTCGGCGCGCGCAGGCGATCGGACAATAGAGCTGACATACAAGGAATTTGAGCTCTTGAAGCTGTTTATGCAGAACCCGGGAATCGTGCTTCGCCGTGACAATATTCTCGACCGCATTTGGGGACATGGCAGCACGGGGCGAACCCTGGATGTTCATATCCGTTCACTGCGGAATAAGCTGGGTGAATATGGAAATTGTATTGTCACAGTGCGAGGCGTGGGCTATAAGCTGGATAAGGAGTGAGCATGGAGAGAAAAATTGTTCTTAGATTGTTTTATATGGGAATTGTGACTGCCCTTATTGGCATTTTCACAACGACCATCGTTTATTACAGCCTGTTCAGGCGCGAGGTGGAGGAAACTCTCGCGAATGAGTGCCGCATTATGTCCCGGTGCTATGATAAGCTCGCGTCTGCTGATGAACTGGACAGCTTTACCGAGGAGGATTTCCGAATTACTCTGATTGACAAGGCGGGAAAGGTGTTGTATGAGAGCGATGCGGATGCCGAGAAAATGAAGAATCACCTTGACCGCCAGGAAATAAAGGAGGCGCTGGCAAATGGGACAGGCAGCGATATCCGGTATTCAGACACAATAGGCACAGAGGATTATTACTATGCCCAAAAACTTGATGATGGAAATATCCTCCGCGTTTCTGTGCAGGCAGATTCCATATTCGCCATGTTTGAACATTCATTGATTATTATTTGTGTGGTAATTGCGGTCATTATTGTGGTATCGCTTATTGTGTCCGTCAAGCTGACGGACAATCTCATCACGCCGCTGCAGCGTATCCCTGAAATGCTTGAAAAGAACAAGTCGCCGGAGGAAATCGGGCTTTATGATGAGCTGATTCCGCTCGCGGAGGAAATAAAAAATGTGCGGGGCTCACAGGAGCAGATGCGGCAGGAGTTTACGGCCAATGTATCTCACGAGCTGAAAACTCCGCTGACCTCGATTATAGGCTATGCAGAGCTGATTGAAACGGGCATGGCCCAGGGCGGGGATAGCGTGAAATTTGCGGGAAAGATACGGGATGAGAGCACAAGGCTTCTCAATCTGATTGGTGATATTATCCGCCTTTCGCAGCTTGATTCTGCCGAGGATGTTCCGCTGACTGACAGCGTAGACCTGAAAGCTACCGCCGAGGAGTGCAGGGAACGGCTTATTCAGCAGGCGCGGCAGAGGGGCATCAGTATTACGATAGCCGGGGATTCGGGGCCGATTCTCGGAAATCAGACGCAGATAACAGAGCTTGTATATAACCTGGTTGACAATGCAATTAAGTATAACCGGGAAAACGGCAATATTGAAATCGAGATTGCGGATCGGACGATCATCGTATCGGATACGGGCATTGGTATTCCGAAGGACAGTATTCCCCGCATATTCGAGCGGTTCTACCGTGTTGACATGAGCCGCAGCCACGTGAGGGGAGGCACAGGGCTCGGACTGTCGATTGTCCGCCACATCGCCGTTCATCACGGCGCAGAGATAGCCGTAGAAAGTACAGTAAATGTGGGTACAAAAATAACTGTCATGTTTCAATAGGAATTTAAGAATGGAGGATTTTATGAATATATTTTCCATATGTACCTTGTGCGGGGGGCTCGCTTTTTTCCTGTTCGGCATGCACGTCATGTCGCAGAGCCTGGAGAAAATTGCGGGAGGCAGGCTGGAGATTACATTGAAAAAAATGACCTCTAACCCATTTAAAAGCCTGGCGCTCGGCGCGGGCATCACCATCGCCGTACAGTCCTCATCGGCCATGACGGTAATGCTCGTCGGTCTTGTAAATTCAGGAATTATGCAGCTCGAGCAGACGGTCGGCGTTATTATGGGATCAAATATCGGGACGACGCTGACAGCCTGGCTGCTCAGCACTGCGGGCATTGAGAGCGACAATGTGCTGGTGTCCATGCTGAAACCGGAAAATTTTGCCCCGGTCGTGGCGCTTGTCGGCATCGCGATGCTCATGATGAGCAAAAACAAAAAGAAGCAGGATATAGGCACGATTCTGGTGGGATTTTCCGTGCTGATGTACGGTATGGAGCTTATGAAAAATGCCGTGTCGCCTCTCGCCGAAATGGAGGGATTCTCCGAGCTGCTGACAGCCTTTAAAAACCCCATTTTAAGCGTGCTATTCGGAGCTCTGTTTACAGGTGTCATACAGTCCTCGGCGGCGTCCGTCGGCGTGCTGCAGGCACTCTCCATGACAGGAGCTATTTCATACAGAATGGCAATACCGATTATTATGGGGCAGAATATCGGCACATGCGTGACAGCGCTGCTATCTTCCATCGGCGTCAATAAAAATGCCAAGCGGGTAACCGTTGTGCATATGTCGTTCAATATTATCGGCACAATGGCCTGCCTCACCGTTTTTTATGGGTTCGACTCGCTCTTGCATTTTACCTTTGTGGATGAGTCCATCGGCGCCGTAGAGATAGCCGCCGTTCATTCCATTTTTAATATTGTGACAACCCTGCTGCTTTTGCCGTTTACAAATCAGCTTGTAAAGCTCGCAAAAAAAATAGTGCCGGATTCCGAGGAAAAGGAAAATTCTGTGCTGATTGATAAGCGTCTTGCCGCAACGCCTCCGCTTGCTGTGTCGCAGTGCAAGGACCGGACCAATGAAATGGCGGCAAAAGCGAAGGACGCATTACAGGAAGCGCTTCTTGCTATATTTGATTTTGACGAAAAAGCAGTGCGAAGCATAGAAAAAAAGGAGCAGAAAATTGATGAAATGGAAGATCATTTATCTGCCTTTCTGCTTGAACTGTCCTCGGTCAGCCTCACCGATTCGGACAGCCGAATTGTTACCGAGCTGTTGCACACCATCAGTGATTTTGAGCGCATCAGCGACCACGCTGTCAACATGATAGAAATAGGGCGTCAAATTGAGAATAATGCCCAGAATTTTTCCGAAAATGCCAGGGCTGATTTCGCGACGCTGTTTGCCGCCCTGACAGAGATTTCCGAACTGACAGTGAAGGCATTTATCAAAGACGATAGGAGTATCGCACTGAAAGTAGAGCCCTTGGAGGAGGTCATTGACGAGCTGACAGCAAGAATCAAGGATAAGCATATTGAGAGACTGCGCAAAAGAGAGTGCAGCCCGGAGCTGGGAGTTTATCTGTCCGACCTGCTCATAAATTGTGAGAGAGTATCCGACCACTGTTCCAATATAGCCGTGTCTGTTATTCAGCTTGATAAAGCCAATCTGAGCAGCCATGTATACCTCAACAGGCTGAAGGCAGAAAGGACGCCGCAATTTATTGAAAACTATGCCGCATATGAAAATAAATACCGGTTAGCGTCGGAATAAGGGATGAATTCATAATGTCAGTCTGTACACTCATTTATATTACATAATAAACATCATAAGTTAAAAACTGTTGCATTTCTTCCGAATTTTGTTATACTGATTTTGACGGATAAAAGTATATTTTACAATAAACCGCAGAATCAGGTTCTGCGTAGAAACGGGGGAAAAAATGAGTGAATTAGAACAGGCCATAGAGGAAATCACATATTGCAATGGGGGAAAGTTCCCCAAGGAGGCATTTCGCGCAATTTCAGCGAACCGGGAGGACGCGCTTCCGCTTTTGCGAAAGGCGGTCGAAAATGCTATTAAAGGGAGAAAAAAAATCGGGGAAGATTATCAGTTACATCTATATGCAATCTATTTTCTGGGGCAATTTCATGACCAGGAGTTTTTTCCAAAGCTTGTGGAATTTTTCTGCCTGCCGGAGAAAAAGCTGGATGACCTGATCGGAGATGCCATAACGGACGGCGTGGCGAATATATTGTATAACACCTATAATGGAGATCTCGAACTGTTGAAACAGGCGATTCGCGATGATTCCGTGTACGAGTTTGTCCGCTCTGCCATGCTGGATGTAATGGCGCAATTATACATGGATGGGGATTTGCCGGGGAAAGAGTTCAGGGACTTTTTAAGTCGGCTGGTGTACGATTCGAGGGAGAAAAATTATATCTACAATGAGATAGGGTATATAATATGCAAATGCCATCTGGCCGAGATGCTCCCGGAACTTCATCTTTTGCTGGATGAGAACTTGATGGACCCCATTAATTTAGGAGAATTTGATTCCTGCGTGGATGAGCTTTTCTATTACGATTCGTCGGAGGAGGTTTTTTGTGAAAAAAACCTGAACGCGGCAAATCATCTGCGATATTGGGAAATGTTTGAGGATGATCCATCGGAGGATGATGACTGGGATGATGAAGATGGGGATGAAGATGACCTGGATAGGATGTTCGGAGAAAGAGAAAAAAGCGTGAGCCAGCCAATCACCAGCGAGAAAGTGGGAAGGAATTCTCTCTGTCCCTGCGGAAGCGGCAAAAAATATAAATTTTGCTGCATGAATAAGCCCAAGGGCGAGCTGGATATGATCGAGAGCCCGGAGGGACGCCAGAGCTGTCTGGAGACGTATCCCTATATGGGACCGGACCGGA
>CANRJU010000066.1 GCA_947631075.1 uncultured Lachnospiraceae bacterium | reverse complement strand
TCATTTTCCAAAGTATCTTCCGATTCTACTTGAAGTATTCACGGAAGATACTTTGGAAAATGAGGCATTGGAGATTATGCGCAATCTGGAAACTTCGCTGAGTGGCTCTGTGAAACATATGGCAAAAAGTATTCTGGGACCCAAGGGTGTTCGGAAAATAAAGAAAATTATCAGAGAATAGAAATTTGGCAGGAGGACGAAAATGATTACATTATCTAACTTAAGAACGGAACAGGATGGCGAGTGGACACGGCTTATCTGTGATTTTGCGTGGACTGGGGATGTTCCGAATCCCTTTAAGGAAAAGACTATCTGGTTTGCGATGAAAAATGAAAACGCAGATTTTTTCTCAACAAAAGTATATGATCCGTTTTTGCTTGTACCCTATTTTGTGGCAATGCACTATGGTCAGGATTTAAAAATATGCGGAAATGTTTCTAAAAAACTGTATAAAAATCTGACAAATTATATTTATCAGATTTTTTTGGATTATTCTGATGAACTGCAGCCAGTTAATCTTGAAGTGGATGGATTTGATTGCTCAGAGCAGGAAGGAAATCTGATTGGAGCAAGTATTTCCTGCGGAGTGGACAGCTTTACTACGTTATACGACCGTTTTGAAAAGGAGACTGATCCGGAATACCGTATAAACAGCGTTTTCTTTTTTAACTGTGGGTCATATGGATCATTTTACGATGAATCATCACATCAGGGATATCAATCCCGCTATGAACAGAACAAAAAGGCGGCGGCTGAAATGGGACTGCCTTTGTATCAGCTGGAGAGCAATATTCAATTCTTTCAGGACGAGATGGGATTAAATCGTGTAGGGACTATTGCAATGTGGTCCTGTATTCTTAGTTTGCAAAAGAGAGTAGGACGTTATTATTATTCATCCAGTTGCTCTTATAATGAATTAGTGGAGAATCATAGGTTGAACCATAATTTTAATATTGATGAGTTTTGTGGTCCTTATTTAATGCCATTGGTTCAGACAGAGAAACTGGAAATTATTTTTGACGGCGGACAATACCGCCGTACAGAAAAGACAAAACACATTGCGGATTGGAGTATCGTTCAGAAGTATTTAAATGTTTGCTTTGGATTTTCAGTGAACTGCTCGCTTTGTCCGAAGTGTCTGCGGACGCTTTTTGCGTTGGAGGCGGCGGGAGAATTGGGGAAATTTTCACACGTTTTTGATTTGGGGAAATATAAAAAACGCCGTTTTTATACTCATTGCAAACAAGTGGTAGATTATAAAAAAGATGTATTTGCAAAGGACAATGTGGATTTTGCGCGCACACAGCATATGAAACTTCCGCCAAAATTGTTTGCCAGTATTTATGTTGCAGGTTTTGATTTTTTAAAAACGGGAATCAGAAAATTGATTCGTGAAGAACGATGGCAAAGAATAAAGGAGAAATATTATGGAAAATAAAATTAATAAAAAAGACAGATTTTGGCTTTTTGTTTCCCAACATAAATTATTATGCAGATTATGTGCATATATACAGTATGTTAGAATGAAAATGGGATTTAAACAATATATTCGAAATGACATAGAACAGCAGTTCAAGAATTTTAAAGTTGAACTGACAAATATGGGGGGGTACAGAAGGAAAATTATATTGGATATTCTTTATAGCTATTTTCGTAACATGATTGAGCCGAGGGAGTACTTTCTTTATGATTTTCGATCTCGAAATGAATATGGACGAAAGGATTTTGTCGGTGTTCCAAGATTATTTCTATTCTGGCGTAAGCTGTGGGATGAGAAAATCTGTGAGATATATCACGATAAGTATAAAACCTATCAGACATATAAAAAATATTACAATCGGGAGATAATAGATATCTCAGAAGAAAGCGATTTAACAGCGTTTTGTTCTTTTGTTGAGCGACATCACAGGTTTATTGTCAAGCCAATAAACAATTATGGCGGCAAGGGAATCCACATCGTCAGTGTGAATAACAGGGAAGAAGCAGTGGAAGTTTTTGCAGAATTGTATGCGTTGGGAGAAACGGTCGTGGAGGAACTGGTTGAACAAGACCCGGAGATGGCAGCATTTTATTCTGGCAGTGTGAATACGGTTCGCTTTGTGACTTTTTATCATAAGAACAGGCTTTCAAAAATCTGTGCAGCCTTGAGGATGGGAAGAAATGGAAGCGAGGTTGACAATGCTACCTATGGTGGGATTTTTGCACCGATTGATATGGAGCATGGCATTGTTTATACATATGCGAAGAATTATAAAGGAAAAGATAAGTATGCATTTCATCCAGATTCGGGCACGCAGATACTTGGCGCGCGTATTCCTAAATGGGATGAGCTGAACCATTTGATGGAAGAACTTGTAAAGGTGATTCCGGAACAGAAGATGATAGGATGGGACATGGCGCTTACGCCTTCCGGCTGGATTGTGATAGAGGCAAACCCGGATCCCGCATGTCAGGATCTGGTACATGACCACGGTCTGCGAGAGGCTATGGGTGATTTTTATGAAGCATTTTATGAATGATATAATTTGCAATTTGTAAGGTAAAGAAAAGATGTATAAGATGATTTTGAACAAATATAATGCAATGCCGCTTCAGGTTAAAGCTGCTTTTTGGTTTTTTGCCTGCTCAGTATTACAGAAGGGAATTGCTACAATAACGACTCCTATTTTTACAAGATTACTGACACCAGAAGAATACGGAAGTTACAGCATATTTAATTCATGGCTAGGTATTATTTCGGTATTTGTCACAGTGGCGCTGACACAGGGAGCCAGTTATATGGGGCTTTATAAATTTAATGAAAAAAGAAACTCATTTCTGTCGTCAATGCAGGGCTTGACACTGACTATGGCTGCATTGTGGACATGTATTTATTTTTTGTTTCATAATTATTGGAATAGACTCTTTTCTTTAAATACAGTACAAATGATTTCGATGCTAGTCATTGTATGGACGACGGCTGTTTTTGAAATCTGGGCAGGAGAGCAGCGTACGAAATTCAACTATAAATATCTGGTGCTGCTTTCTGTATCAATGGCCGTTGCAGTACCTGCTACGGGAATATTCTTTATATTACATTCAGATGACAAGGTAACAGCCCGTATTTTTAGTATTGCGCTTGTACAAGTAATAGGATATAGCGGTCTTTTTATCCGCCATATGCTCAAAGGGAAAAAATTTTGTGATTCATATTTTTGGAAGTATGCCCTTTTATATAGTTTTCCGCTTATTCCTCAGGCCCTTGCGGAAACTGTCTTGAATAGCTCAGACCGTATAATGATAAGCAGGATGATTGGAGATTCCGAGGCGGGGATATACAGTTTGGCATATACGCTGTCGTTGATTATGATGATTGTCAGCACAGCTATTACGCAAACAATGAGTCCATGGATTTATCAGCGTTTAAAAAATAGAAACATAGATGGTATAGCGCCTGTTGCGACATTTTCTTTAATGTTAGTTGCCGGGGTTAATCTGATGCTGATTGCTGTTGCTCCGGAAGTACTAAAAATGTTTGCTCCTGCAAACTATTATGAGGCCGTTTGGGTGATTCCCCCCATATGTATGAGTGCGGTAGGAATGTTTTTGTGTAATTTGTTTGCCAAACTGGAATTTTATTACGAAAAAACATATTATGTAATGATAGGAAGCTTGATAGCGGCCATTGCTAATATTGTTCTCAACTATATTTTTATACGGCGATATGGATATTTTGCCGCTGGTTATACAACCCTCGTTTGTTTTTTGTTAGATGCTAGTTGTCATTATGTTTTTATGCGAGTTATATGCAAAAAGTATTTAAATGGAAAAGGAATTTATGAAATAAAACCAATTTTGGCAATAATAGCTGGTTTCTTGACATTGGGATTTATTTTAATGTTGTTATATTCTCATGTGATAATTCGATACATAGTGATTTCTGTAGCTTGCTTGATAGTACTTTTTAATATGAAAAAGATTGGCGGAAGGGTGAAATTACTTTTACTGTTAAAAAAGGAAGGTTTATGAATATGTTTAAAGGGTTAAAGAAAATAGTTAAATCAATGATAATATGTTTCAAAGAAGAAAAGAAAATTCCAATTCCGTCCCCAGTAAATGCTCTGGAACTTTTAAAAGGAAAGGTCGTGCTTATCACCGGCGGTAGTGGGGGAATTGGTCTTGCCATGGCGGAAAGTTTTCTAAAAAGTGGTGCTAAGGTGATCATTGCGGGAACAAATGAGGAAAAGCTTCGCTCTTGCTGCGAAAACATCGGCAAGGGAGTAAACCTTTCATACATAGTCATTGATGTTAAAGACATTGAATCTATGCCTGAGAAGGTTAAAACCGCCTCTGCTATGTTCCCGGAAAAAAGAATAGATATTCTTGTGAATTCCGCTGGCGTTGTCAGTCACTCGGACTTTCTGGATATGTCCGAACAGGAGTATGACAGCATTATGGACATAAACGCAAAAGGCACGTTTTTCATGTCTCAGGCAGTTGCAAAATATATGATTGAAAACCAAATTAAGGGTCATATTCTGAATGTAACTTCTTCATCGGCACTTCGCCCTGCATGGACACCTTATCAGATGTCTAAGTGGGCAGTTAGGGGGTTGACTCTAGGCATGGCGGATCGTCTTCTGTCTTATGGGATAGTCGTTAATGCGATTGCACCCGGTCCGACAGCTACGTCTATGCTTGGCAAGAACGAGGGGGATAGCATTTATAATGCAACCTGTCCCGCTGGACGTTTTGCAATACCTTCTGAAATTGCGGCACTTGCAACATTTATGGTCAGTGATATGGGTGATATGATTGTCGGAGACACGTTCTATATGACCGGTGGTAGTGGAACCACGTCGCTTCACGGATAAACGCACACAGTTTTCTTTCATAACAAAGAAGTGAAACCGACATGAGAATATTTATTTTGAATAGTACTGGCTCAATATGTGTTGATTAGGTAAAAATTTGGAGCATGTGTTGTAAGAATGTTATTGTCACAAGTTGCTTCAAGAGAAAATTTGAGTTTAATAACTTTAAATATGTCAAAGACGATGCACACGATATGACATGAGTGTGGTCATTTCTGCGGCACTTGGCTGAGTCGGAGAGGCATTACAAAAGGATTAAGGATGTGATGGGGAGAATCAATCTTCGGACGGTTCTCCTTTTTCTTTAAATCCCTATTGAAAGCCCACGCAATATGTGGTACAATATACACAAAGAAAAGCATCGGAGAGGAAAAGCATGGAACAAAAGGACATTCTCAGGGCAATGCGCAAAGAGGCGAATATGACACAGAGGCAGTTTGCCGGATATTTCGGCATACCGATTCGGACGCTGGAGGATTGGGAGCGGGGCATAAGGCACATGCCGGATTACCTGATCCGTCTGCTGGTTTACAAGATGGAGATGGAAGGACTGGTCAAGAAGCATCCAGAATGGGAAGATGCCATGGGTACAGATACGCCATAGAAAGCAGAGAAACAGGCAGAACACATAGTAATAAGTTTGGGATTCGCTTTGTCAAAGTGGGATGCCGCACCAAGGTCCGGGTGAACGGAACGGTTATGGAAAGGCGGCGGTTATAATGAAAAAAATAGATGTATGGGAAATTGTGTATCGGCTGGTCATTTTGGCGGCGGCAGCGGTTCTTGTGGCGCCGGGACTGCCAGCGGAGGCCAGAACAAAGTGCAGGTTATCAGCAGCCCGAAAGACGATGAGGACAGGACAGTCATGCACATTATCCTTGAAGGGAGCGCCTAAGAAGGCAAGGGCGGGAAAACTAAAGTGGACTTCTGGAAATAAGCAGATAGTGTCCGTCCGCAGGAAAATCGGGAACAGAGCTGTGTTAAAAGCGAAGAAAGCCGGAAGAACGATAGTCAGGGCAAGGTTTAAGGGCAGAACCTATAAATGCAGAATCATTGTAAAAGAGCAAAAGAGAGAAGGAGTAGAAGGTGGGGATACGCCCGCATTGAATGCCACAGCAGTAGAGCTGCATTATATCGAAGATTATGCGGTTCCGTATATCGGGAAGGATCCGACGCATTATGATTCGTTTCAGTTCTGCGTTACCGGAACGGAGGCCTCTGTGAAAGACTGGGTTATAGAGGGAGATCCGCAGGTGAAGAAAAGATACCAGATTACAGATGATGGCGCGGTTCGGATGGTATTAGGTAATGATTTTGGCGAAGCATACTCACAGTGTACGGTAAAGGCCCGGCTGTCCGATGGGACAGAGCTGACGGCAACCGTAAGGGGCTATGATGATATTGCATTGTATATACAGAAAGTATTTGCGGACTTTAAGGAAACATATATTACCGATAATATGACGGAATATGAGAAGATGGATAAGGCGGCATGGTATCTGAGCGCGGAATATGACTACAGGCTGTATCAAGATGACTGGTGCGAATACATTGTCACAGGGAGCGGGGATTGTATGGCGAGCAGATTCGCCGTGATGTATCTGTGCCGTTATCTGGGACTTCACGCAGCTGCCTGTCCGGATTTTGACGCCCATGGCGATACCGTTGTGCGGGCAGATGGCAAGGTGTATCTGGTGACTACCGGTTATCGGGGTGAAAAGCCGAGATATTATCAGATTGTGGAGATGTCAAGGGAACTCTTTGACCGGAGAAACGAGAAAAATGGCATTGATCCGAAGTACATCTGGGAAGACTGATTAATGCAGACCAGACAGAGAGATAATGGAGGGGAAGTGGCTAGGGAGTGTTACCCTACCACTTTCCCGAATACAAAGAACTCATCATTTTCTTTGATCTCTCTGGGCTGGTATTTTTTATGGTTCAGGGAGATCAGAAGCGTCTTTCCGTTCTGGTGTTCCAGTTTCTTGATAAAGCCTTCTCCGTTATGAAAGAAGATGCCGATCTCACCGTCCTCAAGCTCTTTCTGGGCGCGGACCCAGACAGTCTGCCCATTGATATACTGCGGCTCCATGCTGTCGCCGGATATGGTGACGCCAAAGTCTGCCGTCTCCGGGACTTCACTGCCGACATCAATTTCGTCATAGGCGTCGCTGTCCAGATAGACTCCGTTGCCGGCAGAAACCGGAAGATGAAATAACTTCATTGTCCGTTTTGCAGGGAATGACAGGATTTCAGCCGGTTCTTTTTTGTATAGGCCGCTGGCCCGGAGTATGTCTGCATAGTCGGAGACCATTTTCTGACCGGCTTCATTAAGATCGTAGAGCAGTGAAGGAACCGTGTTCCTGTCGAAAGCTGCCCGTATGTCTGAAATTTCCAGAATATCACACAGTATCAAAAGCAGTTCGCCGGAGATTCGGATCCGACCGGATTCCCAGTTGTATATCATCTGATTGGTTACATTGTAGCCTCTGTCACGAAAAGCACAGGCTGCCTCAACTTGTGACATATGGCAGTCTGTCCGCAATTTCTGTATATATTCGCCCAGATTCTTCATGGATTACCTCACCTCTTTAATGTCATTTCTAAACATTTCTGTGCCATATTATACTATGGAAAATAAGGAAAAGCAAGGCTTTTTTGATACAAAATATTCAAAATAGATAAAAAATAACGAAAAACACACTTGAAATATTCATAAAAGTGATTTATAATAGCCATACAGCCGAACATACATTCGCGTTTTCCGAGCGGTGTGCGGAGAACAGGGATGCCGATTTTTATTGCAGAGGTGAAGTAATTGAATGATACGATGATTAGAAAGAGAGACACTGAGGATGAAACGTTGACAACAAGTGGACGGAAAAAAGCCTATCAGATTGGGAAAAGCGGGGAACACAGAGCCGACATCACGATACGCTGCAGGCGTTGCAACCAGTTCCTTCTAGGCTATGATCTGGCATACGATGACGATAAGCGCATTCTGGAGCGGATCACTTTGCCGCCGTGCCGGTGCAAAAGGGTTCTGACTCTTATGAAATATACGGAAGGAATGCTCCGTAAACAGGCAGTGGACAATATCGTCCGGCTGTAAGTAACTTGAGACACGAGGCTTTATCGAGCATGGAAAAGCCTCACCAGTAAAATTAAATGAGGGCGCCACCTGTAAGGGCGGTATTTGCATTTAGGACAGATATCAAGCACCAGAGACACAGGGGAACAGCACAGTATAGAGATACTGGCGTTTCCCGGTGTGGATGGTGCTTTTTTTATGTCTGTAAGTGTCTTTTTCTGGCTGTTCCAGCCCGGAAAGGACAAAATTATGAAAAAAGAAGCTGTAGCAAAAAAGGATGTAAGACAGTTCACAGAGGAAGAATGCCAGGCAATGGGGGCGCGGATTCGGGAGGCCCGTGAGGAAGCAGGAATGAAGCAGATCGAACTGGCGGAATTTCTGGCTATCGGGAAGAATCAGATGTATCGGATTGAAAACGGCCAGACGCCGTGCAAGACCGAGTATTTGTTTGAAATTTCACAGATTCTGGGCGTTTCCCTTGATTATCTGTACTTTGGTGAAGCTGTGTCTAACGAGATGCGGGAGATGATGGAGATGTGCCAGGGCAGGGGAATCAGGGAGATTCGGAAGGCAGTGGATATTTTAAGGGCATTTTTCGGATGAGACAGCCGCCATACTGCGACAGTCGTCTTACAAAGTAGGCAAAATGCCTAAAGAGTATCTTTCTAGGGCGATGAATGGAGCGCTCTATGATTTATGATAAAAGTGTCGAACAAAGCAGGTATTCGGCACAGGACAGAGTATGGAAGGAGTGCTTTAGAAAATGAGTAAAGATAGAAAAGCGAGAACTGCAGATAAACATGGACGGGGTTGGAGGACTGGCATATGCCAGGGGGATGTCTTGCTGGTGCATTTTGGCGGGAACCGGAAAGGAAGCAGGAGCCTTTCTGGAGACCATCCGGCATATATAATGAGCAGCGATGACAGGATGAAAACAGACCATGTGCTGATGGTCATTCCGCTTTTCCGCAGCCCGTCAAAGGATACAGCTGCTAAAGATGTAGAGATTGGACCGATGGATTGCCGGGGACTTCGCCGCTTGGAATATGCGCAGGTTATGAACATGCAGAAGATCAGCAGGTATCAGATTGTCAGGAGGATTGGGCGGGTGAAAAATGAAGCCGTTCATAAGGAGCTGCTGGCGTCTATATGGGGACAGGTAGGTGATCGGAATGAGTGACCGGAAAGTTTCGGAAGAATGCTATGATGATTTTTTTGACCATAGGCTGACTTATCAAAATATTGACTATGTCATACATGAAAACGGCGTTACTGTGTATGACAAGAATAACCGCGTGCTGGGGGAGTATCCCACAGAGACAGAAGCGCTGGAGGCAATCCGGCAGATGGTGGACGGATATTATAAATAAGAAGAAAGGCGGGGAGGAATAAAGGATGTTTTATGGCAATGAGGATAAAAGGGAGGCGGAGACTGGATCCGGGAAGGGACATGTCAGCGCCATCCGTATGGAGCATTCCATGGATAAACCATATTATGAGAGGATGGATATTGTCCTTGCGGATTTTGGGAAGGATTATGAGCGCAGCACAGTAGGAGATTTCCGCCCGGCGATTGTGATCAGCAATACGGAATACAACCGTCACTCTCCGGTCATGCAGGTTCTGCCGATGACAAAAAGACTGAAAGCAGTAGACAAGCCTTACCATGTGTTTGTGGACTGCATGGATTGCGATGAATTTTATGCTTCGGGGGTGTGTCTTGTGGAACAGATAGCAACCGTTGACAGAAAGCAGGTCAAAAGAAAGATAGCAAAGGTTATGGATGCAGGGCTGATTGCAAAGATTGAAAAGACAATCTTGCACCAGCTGGATATTTCACTGAAAGGACAACCGGGAGGCGACATATGACGGCGGGAGATAAGGGAAACAGGCGTTCGACGGTTTTCCCGGATGTGAAATCAGAGGAGCTGGCAGATATCAGCAGGCTGCGCATAGATAGTAATGGATCTCTGGAAGAAAGAAGAAGGCAGTATCTCAACCAGGTGGGCAATCCCTATATGGTAAGGGTAGGCGATGTGGTCGTGAAAATATCATTTTCGGATTCCGGCAGTTCTTTTGAGGAGGCATTTGAAAATTTGCTGTCCGGTGCGGGAAAAAGCCGTGACAAGATGGGAGATATGTGGTAAACTAATGAATGAGAGAGGACACGGAGATCAGAAGATGTCTGTGGCTGGCAGAATTCTATTGTTATCCGGTCTGTACGGCTTAATAAGTTTAAGGAGCGACAGACTATGGATAATTTCAAAAAGATTTATCATGCAGGCGCTTATGAGCGGCTGTCTAAAGAGGATGGAGACATTGCGCTCTCCGGCAAGGCGGAGAGTAACAGCATTTCCAACCAGAGATCCCTGATTGAGAACTTTATAAGTGAAAATGACGACATCGTGCTGACACGGGAGTATGTTGACGATGGCTATTCCGGCGCCAATTTTGACCGTCCGCATTTTCAGAGAATGCTTGAGGATATAAAAAGCGGCGTGATCGACTGCGTGATTGTCAAGGACCTGAGCCGGTTCGGACGTGAGTACATTGATTCCGGGATGTATATTGAAAGGCTGTTTCCGGCTCTTGGCGTGCGTTTTATCGCCATAAACGATCATGTGGATACGGCAGACGGCAGTCAGGACGACATCATCCTGCCGTTCAAAAATCTTATGAATGACGCGTATTGCCGCGACATCAGCATTAAAATAAGGAGCCATCTTGCTGTAAAGAGAAAGAATGGCGAGTATGTCGGGGCTTTTGTGCCATATGGGTACGAAAAGCAGAAAGGTGATCCGCATAAGATTGTTCCCGATCTTTATGCGGCTGGGATTGTACAGAAGATTTTCCAGTTGAAACTGGACGGATACAGTCAGAATAAGATTGCCGACTGGTTAAATGAAAGGGGAATTCTGTGCCCGCTGGAATACAAGCGCAGCCGGGGAATCCGGGTGACAGAGAATTTTAAGACGCATGAGGAGGCGGCATGGTCTCCTGTATCGGTGCGGCGCATACTGGAAAATGAAATTTATACGGGAGTGCTGATCCAGGGCAGACGTTCAACACCGAATAATAAGGTAAAAAAACTGTTATTGAAGCCAGAGAGTGAGTGGATAAGAATTGAGAACAGCCATGAACCTGTTATAAGCAGGAGGGAGTTTCTGCTTGTGCAAAGACTTCTGAAAATGGATTCAAGAACTTCTCCGTATGAAGATTCCGTTTATCCGCTGTCCGGTCTGTTGATATGCGGGGACTGCGGGGCGCCGATGGTAAAAAGGGACGTCCCGGCAGGCGGAAAGGTGTATTCCTATTATATATGCTCAAGGCACGATACCAAAAAAGATTGCAGCCCCCACCGCATTTCAAAGGACCGGTTGGAAAGCAATGTGTTATCACTGCTTCAGGCGCATATAGCGAATGTGCTGGATCTGCAAAAGATTCTTGAATATGTGTAGATTCGCAAAAAAAGTTCTCCCGAAATTAAAAAATAATTGCACATCACCATCACCGATCAAAAAAAGAAGAA
>CANRJU010000065.1 GCA_947631075.1 uncultured Lachnospiraceae bacterium | reverse complement strand
GAGTTCCTGACAATACAGGACACGGATAAGATGGAAACCTTCCTAAAGAAAAATAAGTCTTTTCAAACCGTGTACGACCGTGTTATACTTATGTCAAAAGACCGTGAGGGGCTGATGAATATGATTACAGAAATGTTAGAAAATGAGGATATCGCAGGGAGTATTAACCGGACAAATGAGTCGATTATTAAACGGCTGAAACGGGAGATAAAAGAACAGAAGGAGGCTCTAAAGAAGCAGGCTACGGCTTTAAAGAAGAAGGACGCTGCTTTAAAAGCGCACCGCTCGGAGATTCAGAAAAAGGACGCTCTGATCCGCGAGCTTCAGCAACAGCTGGCTGAAAAGAAATCCGACTGAACGTATAAGACATACCTTTTTAATTATATGGAGCGTTGATTAAAAAACCCCCCACAAAGTGGTTAGCTCCTGATTTTCTCACAAAGCCTGCCCGAACTGATAACTCAGACAAGGCAGGCTTTGTTTTGGCACCACTTTTATTCAAACGAAAACTTAAAAATAGTTTTACTCTATCCTTACTTTCCCAACAATCTTTAAGACTCTTTGCTGTCTGCTTCCATTCATGATTGCTCCGCGATGGGCATTCTCCGGGTACAAAATAACACTGTCACCCTCTTTAAGCGTTATTCCCGCCATCCTCTGGGGAGCATTCCAGAGCATCACATCTTCTTCCGAATCATACTCCTCTTTTAAAATCAGTCGGGAAATATCCGCTATATCCATCCGCTCCTCTCCTCTGACCATGATCTGAATGTCTATGTATTTTCTATGCGATTCCATTTCCACAGTATTTTCAGGCTTTGTCATATATTCCTGAAGCGTATAGTAAAAGTTTTCATCAACCGTTATCTTTTTTCCAATATCCGATTCAGAAACAGAAATATTTTTTAGATAATTGGCTGCCTGATCCACCCTGCCCTTAACTGCTTCCGGGTCAATCCGTGGTTTTACAAGCCATTCGGCAAACTCCCGCAATGCCCCTTCGCCCGCCTTATTGACGCAAATATAATCAGCAACAGCCTTTACTTCCCGGACAGCGTCGGACGGACATCCGATCACGCCTCCCGCCTCCCGAATCGGCATCATGCAGGAAATGTCTATTATATCGTCGCCAAAATACGCGCAATCGCCGAGCATGGACTCTCCCACGATATCCTTTAACGCAGACAGCTTGTCCAATTTCCCCTGATGAATCTCCCCAATTCCAAGTTCCTCACAGCGGTTCTGGACAATCGTGCTGTTCCTCGCCGTGAGAACGATCGGAGTAATGCTGTTCGGTTTCAGAATAGAATTAATCGCATATCCATCCTTAATTGAAAAGGCCTTCATGGCTTCCCCATTGGGACCCATATAGATTTTCCCATCTGTCAGCGAACCGTCTACATCCATGATTAAATACTTGATCACTTTTCTCTCCCTCGTATTATAGTTTAATTTCTTTTATTTAATAATTTTTGATTCTCATATGAATTTAATACATGTGGTGCTACATATGAATAAATTTCAGAAATCTGTATTTCCATACTTGTATAATCCAATCAGAGTTTCATTATCACATATAACATGCTCAACACCAAGATAATTAGACAAAATTTGATTTCTGATACTGACTATTCTCTTTGCAACGCCTCCGGTGAAAAACACTCTCTTAATTCTGCCCCTAAAAGTGCCGCCTGCTGGTCACCTATAGCTGGCAATGCATGAACCCCTTTAAAACTTATATTTTTCTAACTACCTATTATCATTTAATTATGCATAAATACTATCAGTAATAAAATGCAGGTTTATTTTATTGTCTACCGCAGTTTTATATTCCTGATACATTTCCTTTATCTCTTTATTCAGTAAATCCTGTTCCTTATCTGTATTAAGTGTCTGCAGGGTAATATCCATATAGTTTTCTGTAATATTACCCTGATATCCATCAAACCCGGCAAGTGCAATATCTGATACATTAAGCTTGTCCAGCAATCTTAAACACATGATCATAGAGTTATCAAAATACTTCCACCCACGTTTAATTAAAGTATTATAATCCACGATTAACTCATCTTTTTCTCCTTTAGTTTTAATATTAGAAGTAATTATTTTTAAAGCTGAAGAAACATTATGATAATTAAGTTCCTTTGCATATTCATATCTTATGGAATTATTAAAAAACAGATAATCATACTTATATTCTCCTGTTACCGCATTAACTCCAATAATTACAGGGTTGTTCCTGTCAATATATTCCATTATTACCTGCTTTTTTTCACTGATTGACTTGCCTGGGGCAAGCAGTAAAATTTTCTTTTCCTTAAATTTTTTCTCAAGCTGTTCTAATACACTTATATCTGTAACCTTTTTATTCTGGTAATTTATATACGTCTCTTCAAGTAAATCATAATCATAACGTGTTCTTTGTTCAGATGACAAGGTTTCTATTATCAACCTCATATCTTTTGTTTTCGTTCTGTGTGTTTTGCTTAAATATGCTATATTATTTACATGAGCGCCAAAAATTCCAGAAATATAATATGGAATGGAATAACCCCATTCATAGTTTTTTAAAAATGGACCCATATACATATCTATCGCATCCATGATTGCATTTATATCATAATTATATTTATATTTTCTATTTAAATAATTAGTCACCAGCTCTGTTGTCGCATTGCCTGCTCCCCTTCCCATTCCACAAAGACTTGAATCAACTATTATTTCTCTGTCACTTGTATACAATGTTTCAATAAATTTGATGGCCAAGGAAAAAGAAAGCTGCAAATTGTTGTGTGAATGAAATCCCAATTTTATATTTTTATTTAAATTATTATTAAATAAGGATATTATTCTTACAAGATCCTCACTGTACATTGCTCCAAAAGTATCTACAATTGATATACATTCGGGTTCTGAATCATTTATCATCTCAATCATTTTAAGCAGTTCATAGTCTGTATAGCCCAAAGTATTTGCTGCCTGAAAATATACTTTATAGCCTTTTTCCTTAATAATTTTACCCAGTAAAATTCCTTCACTGTAATGGTCTTTTGGGAAAACCACCCTTATTGCATCAATAGACTTATGATTATTTTCAGGTAAATCATCCAAATTATATCTGTTGTAATCAATCATAGCCACATAGGTGATATAATCTTTTTTGTCAGGCAGATACTGCTCTATATCTGAGGGCATATGAAAAAAAGTAGTTCCTTTTATATGTTCAGAATCCTTTAACCATCCACATTCTATTATATCCATATTGGCTTCCTGCAATTTTCTGATAATACCCGTTATCGCAGAAGTACCAAATTTTGAATCTACAATGTATGCCCCGTCTCTTAATGTACAGTCTAAAACTTTGATTTTTCTATCCATATTTAATCTCTCCATTATTTATTACCATTGAAAATCATTTTATATATCAGCTCCGCAATTTTAAAATCATATTCATCGTCAATATCAATTGCTTCATATTTATTTATTTCACATAAAAAAGGCTTTTTACCGTATACAAATTTCCATTTAGCCATATCACTTGTTTTGGCCATAAAAAATCCATTTGTAATAACATGCCAATTTGGTAATTTTTGTGAAGGCACATGTTTTTCTATGGAAAAATTTACAGGTCCTTTTTCATCAAAAACATATTCTTTCAACAAAGAGGCACTGACAACCCCATCAGCATCAATTTCCCCTTTTTCTATTTGACGAAAAAACTGTATTGCCTGAGAAAATCTGTCTGACGACACCATTGGGCAAACACACGGCACCCACATCATTACATCTGTCTCAACTTGATTATTTGCAACGTATTCAACTACCTCATTAAACGTCTTTGTTCTTTCGTCACAATATTCAATAGGTCTTTTTTTTGCTGCCACTCCATTTGAACGTGCGATTTCAAGCATAATTTCGCTGTCTGACGAAACAATAATGTTATCTACTTCTTTCGTATTTTTTAATTGCTTAATTTTATTTTCTAATAAAGTAGTCCCTGCAAATGGTTTAATATTTTTATTTTTTATCCGAGTACTTCCCTCTCGTACAGGAATCACTGCTGTAATTTTATTCATAATATTCCTTTCAAATTTGAATCTTACAAATTGTTTATAACAAATTGCCAATACATAACTTATATATATTTATCCTTAAAAATTCCCTTGAGACCAACAGGATTAATAGACACAATTTCTACATCCGGATAAAAGCAATTTGCAAACTCCTTCAATTCACACCACTTTTGAAGCACCATATGGTTATCCGACGAAATTGCCATTTTAGAATCTTTTTCTTCTTTCTCTAACATATATTTATCTAAATTCTTTGGTGAAATAAAATGCCCCTGTGATGCATCACAACCCACTAAATATATACATGATGGATGGGTGAATAAAACTATCTGCATTGCAGACAATGCAATATTAGGCATATTTCCTATTGCCATTTTATCAATATCACATACAAATTCACTATTATATCCACTTCCAACTAAATAAGAATCCGTATAATATCTATTGGCATTGCAAGCAATACGAAAAGATTCTGGTATTTGTCTTTCATAGCTTCCACTAATTTGATGACCGAAAAATTTTTTACAATCATAATTTAATAACTCGTCCTTAAAAAATTCCACTCCTGCCCAATCATCTGCAATAAACCAATCATATTTCACATTTTTATTAAGAAGCGCTCTGTTTAAAGCTATATGCAGTGCATCGGCAACAGGAAGATACTTTTCCAAAGTTGGACCGGCTCCGCATAAAACAACTTTTTTCCCTGCATTACAATTCTTTATGGGAGCAAAACATTCTTTATTGCACATTGATGCTGCCACATTTACTGCATTGACGTAGTTCATCTTATTAATCTTTTTGTTGATTTTCTTTTTGATAAATGTAAACATTTTTCTATTACCTCACATTCAATATTTATCTGATATTTTTAATCAAATACATTGCATCTTTCATGTACTTCCTATATCTGTATTTATAAGAACAAAAAAAGATTATATTTGGCACAAACACGCATATTATAAATCTAACTATCAATTCATTTATTCCATTCAACTTTACAAATGAACACATTGCAAAAGTAATAGCACCAGATATTATAGTTACTATTAGATAAACAAAACAATTTAAAAAATATCTTTGGGCCGAACAATTAAAATATTTTTTAAATGTAATAATAGTTACAGCAATAAAGCTTGAAAAGAACGCTGTTATTATTGTTGCAAATATTATCCCGTCTACCCCCATCAGCCAACCCAAGACAAAATTTAAGAACAAATTACTAAACATCTCAATAATGGAAATATATCTAAATTCCCACCATAGCCCTACAGCTTCTGAATACACACTTCTTACCTGTGCTAATTGATTAACATAAAAATATACACAAAATAAAATCATTGTATGAAACGGAAAAATCAAATCCTCTCCCGCCCATAATTTCATAAATGGTTGATACAGACACAATAGGCATACAAAACACCAGCTTACAATCCATGAATAATAAAAATCAAATTTATTATGGTCATCATAATTTTTTTCAACAGTTTCCGTAACAATGCTATTTCCAACACTGGCAGACATGCCCTGTAATAACACTCCCAAAATTGCACCAACAGAACTAAATACATAATAATAATTTGAATATATAGCGACAGGAACAAGTCCACAAAGCATGGAAATAATAATACTATCAAAAGAATTCCTTGCAGTTAATGACAATCTGCCAATAGCAATACCCTTTACCTGTTTTGTAATATTTTTAAATTTTTCTCTTTGCACTTTTCCTTTACAAACCAATTCAGGATAATATTTCCTAGATAAAACACCTATTAATACATTTGAAACAATCGTAAACATTGGCAGCCATATTATATAAAGGTAATAGTTACTACACATAACTAAAACAACTATCTGTACCATGCTTCGTAAAAAGTTTATAACAATTTCTACCTTGCTAATTATATTTTGTTTCTGATATGCTGCAAAAATCACATTCTTATAACCAAATGCAAAATAACTTACAACAGTATTTAGCAAATAAATTATGTATAATATATAAATATTAATATCAGAAGGGTATCCACTTTTAATAAGCATATTTAAAAATGGCAGCAATAAAACCCCCGCTCCAAATATAACGCTTCCCACAATTTGATAAATTCTTTTATATAATAATAGTAATGCACATATCTCATCTGTGTCATTCTCAGCAACAGGTTTATATAAACTAAATACAATTGCAGATGAGAATCCCAATTCTGCAACACTCAACACCTGTAATATAGATGTAAACAAACTCCCTAATCCTGTATATTCTGCGCCTAATTTTCTTAATATTATGGTCCGTATAATAAACGGCAATATTAAATTTACAATTCTACTTATTAAGCCAAAAATAATATTTCTTGTCGTATTTGCTGTTCTATTGTTTTTCATTTCGTGTACCGCATTTTATTTGATAACTTTTTTAAAATTCTTCTATAACACCATGATATAATCTTCCTAACAAACTGACCCTTTGTATAAAAGACCCCGAATATTTCTTTTAAGCCATTTAAATCATATGAACAATACTGTTTTCTAATATTGTACCTCCAATATAATTGAGATATGAAACCCAGATTATCATTTGCAACACATTTATATGTCTCAAAACTAATACTTTTATCCCGAAGAAGCGTACATAAAATCCACATATATTCGATGCCAAACGCGCCATAAACATCATATTTACCTTTAGGCCTGTTTCCCTGTGGTATTTCATCAAATATTATGCTGTTATCTATTATGTATTGGTCACGATTTCTCTCAGCAAATAAAATATCAGTATGCGGGAACAATTCATTGTAGCTTTCTGCGTCTTTTGGCAATTTTTCAAAATCCGACTTCCATATTGTCATTCCTGTTGACCACGAAGACCAGTAAGATAAATTTCTAACAAACAAATCAAAAGACTCATACCTATATATTGCTTTGTCTTTTTTCAACACTCCATTTGTAAAATAAGTTATTGGCTTCTGAGACATATTTTTTCTTGCGTAATCAATAATTTTTTCTAAGGATCCATCTATCAGTCTGGTCCTGTGATTTACAAATTTAATAAGCTCGCCGTTTGCCAGTTTATATGACTCAATCTCATTAATAAAAGGTAATGCCTTTGTCTCTGCATATAAAATATTAGGATGGCTCTCTATATATTTTTTTAATTTATTTTTAAACTCTTTATTATCACCATTATCAGTAATAATTACCTCAAATAATGTATTATCTACATCTTGGTTGTAAATACTTTGCAAAACCGGAAACACCCATTCAATGACACCATTTGTAGGTATACACAGTGATACCAGTGGTTTATTATCCATCGAATTAAACATCTTCTTTCATTATTTTTAAATACTCATCATAATTTCTTATATATTCCTTACCGTCATAATGCGTACTTGCAAGAACAAGCAATACCGAATCTGATGAAAAATCATACATATCTTTCCAGATCATCTTTGGAATATATACTCCCATCATCGGTTTATTTAGTTCTACTATAAATTCTTCCGTACCATCTGTTATCCGTACTTTACTTTGTCCCGCGACATTAATAAGTACAAATTCAGATTCTCTATTGGCATGCTGTCCACGCACTACAGACGAATCAGACTCATATATGTAAAAAACCCTCATAATATCAAACGGAATAGCCTGTCCTCCTTCAATAACTACCAGCTTGCCTCTTTCATCCCCCAAATCGGAAAATTGAAGTATAGGGCATTTCTTCTTTAACGACATAACCAATCCCTCTCAATCATAATTATTTATCGCCTCAATAACATAATTTTGCTCTTCTTTCGTCATGCCATTATATATAGGAATTGAGAGTACTGTTTCTGCCAGATGCTCAGTAATGGGAAGACTTCCTTTTCTATGTCCAAGATATACATATGCTTCAGCAAGATGTGGCGGAATTGGATAATGAATAATTGTACCAATTCCCTTTTTTTCAAGATAATTAATAAGTCTGTTTCTTTCTTCGCATCTTATTACATATTGATGCCAAACTGCCTTTGTGTTATCTGCCTTCTTGGGAAGAACAATTTTTTTGTTATTAATATTCTCTGAATAATATTCTGCCAGCTTTATTTTTTCTTCTGTTAATTCTTTGATGTGAGCCAGTTTTATACGGAGCAGACCTGCCTGCAGCTCATCAAGTCTTGAATTTGCTCCGACTACCTTGTTATAATATCGTTTTTCACTGCCATAATTTCGAAATATTTTAAACTCTTTAGCAAGTCCTTCATCCTTAACAACAACCGCCCCCGCATCACCAAATGCTCCTACATTTTTAGAGGGGTAAAAAGAAAAGCAGCCAACATCCCCAAAAGTGCCTGTAACCTGCCCATTAAAGCATGCTCCATGTGATTGTGCACAGTCTTCTACCAGCTTAAGCTTATATTTTTTACATAAATCAACGATCTTGTCCATTTGCGTAACCATTCCATAAAGATGTACAACCAGTATCGCTTTGGTTCTGCTCGTAATCTTCTCTTCGATTTTATTTACATCAATACAAAATTGTTCATCCGGTTCAACAAATATCGGTGTTGCTCCATTTATGGTAATTCCCATTACCGAAGCAATATATGTATTTCCCTGAACTATTACTTCATCACCTTTTCCTATCCCCAGAATTTTAAAAGCAATCCAAAGAGCATCCAAACCACTTGCAAGACCAACACAATATTTTCCGCCTGTATATTCGGCAAATTCTTCTTCAAAACAGCTTACTTCCTTTCCCAAAACATACCAGCCTGAACGCAGCACCTCTACTGCTTTGCTCTCAAATTCGTCTTGATATTTATAAAAACTACGATCCATTCTATTAGGCATAATTTTCATAATTCTATCTCCTTTGCCTGTCCCTTCATATAGCTTCTAACTACATCAAAATTACTTTCAATACTGTCTTCCGTTTAATCACTTATATTTTCAATTACTTTATCCGCAATAAATTTCATGGATTTATCATTAGGATGAGCAGCCACGCCGCTATGTTCTACTATATGAGCTTTCCCATCTTCGCTATATATCTCTGTTCCCATGCCGCACTGATATTCTTTATTATCTTTAATCTCATTTAGCGGTATATATTTTACATTGCACTTTTCTGATACTTTTTTCTTGATGGCGTCACGGTTTTCTTTCTCCCAAAAATCTCCTATCACTAGGATCTCTGCCGATGGAGCAGCAGCTTGTATATGACTTATTAAATATTCAAAATCGCTTTCAAAGGTATCCATGTTCTGCACGTTTTCACCAAGCTGTACCGTTACCAGGTCAAGAGATTCATCCAGATAGCGATCCAGCACATCTATGGTCTCCGCTCTGTCAGTATAAAGAGTTTCCCATACCGCAAAGTTAAATGCATGGCTGTTGACTTCGCCATTCCTCTCCTTGAGTTTATTTAGCACAATATGATAGTAATCATTTTCAGGGGACGTCGCGGCCATTCCGCATTCGTTCCACCAATAATCGGCTAACGGATGCTTAGTAATGCTGTTTCCAATCGCTAAATAGCTGTACCCCTCCCAAGCCAGATTGGATTCATGGTTTATAATTTTACGAGCCAGAAAAGTTCCTGCTATTAACGAAACAAGCACAAGTACAATTGCAAAAACAGCATATTTGCTTCTACATTTTTTTGTCATAGTATCATCCCTTCTTTGGCAACCAATCTAATTGTTGCGGAGTTTTCAATTCCTCATATAAATCGTCTATATGTTCTTCAATTATTTCTTGGGTCAATTTACTGTAATCAACTTTTAGCAGTTCCTCTATCAAATCTTCACTGAACCTGTATTTAATTACCTTTGCCGGAACACCGCCAACAACCGCATACGGTGGGACATCTTTTGTTACTACAGCTCCGGCAGCAATAACAGCTCCTTGACCGACATGTACACCGGACATTATTGTCGTGCCATAACCTATCCATACGTCGTCATCAATTATGATCGAACCTTTTGAAGTTGATTCTGGGCCACGATTTAAAACAACTTTAGAAAAAGGGAAAGTACTTATCCTATCATATTCATGTTCACCATTTAAAATAAATTTAGTTTCTCCTGCAATAGAACAGTAATTCCCTATCTTAAGTTTTTCTCCTGAATCATTATAAGAAATAACATTTATTGTACCATATGAATATTGACCTACTTGTACTTTCTCTTTTGAGAATATATTCCCTGCTTCAGTAAGATTTTGATTATTTTTACATCTCCATAAATATTGAAATTCTACATCCTTAATCTTTCTTTTTAAAATATTTATAAGACGATTTATCAGTTTCATACTTTCTTCTTAATTGTCCTCTCCGATATTAAAAAGGAAATTCTCCTGTATCCTCAAGAGCCTTTTTTACTGCGTCAAGTATACTGTATCCCCATTGTTTATCTGGTTCAAGATAGCCACCTTCTGCCCATTCATTCCATGCAAACATAAAAATCATATCTTGCTTATAGTTTTCTCTGCAATTAATAATTTGCGCTTTTAGATGTTTGTAAAATTTATCTGGAGTCATACCCTGAGTAACAAATCCCCTATTTTGAATTCTAGGAGTTGTGTCCATTTTAACAAAAGCACCTGGAATGCTTTTAGATGTAACAGGCTTCATAGAAATGGTCTTCTCCCATACATCATCATAATCTACTACTGTAACTGACTCTTCAGTTTTGCTATTTCTTCTATACTTCTTATAATCTATGTGAAGAAAGTCTAGAACTTTTTTTGCATAATAAGAAACAGTACGATTTATAATAGTATTTTTTTTATAAACAATATTTTCAACATATTGCGGCTGATACTCAATATCATAAGTAAATCTTGAATTATCAAATCCTAATATCAAATCTCCATCAATACTTTGATACGCAAACTCCAAACGCTGAAATCCATTTTCTTGCGCTAACATCTGCCACCGATCTAGCATTGCATTTAATTGAGGGATTCCGGCTGCGTCATAAAGAACAATTAAGGGATTCCCATTTATCTTAATAGATCTTTCATCTTTTATATAGGGAAGCAGATAATAAAAATGTTCATCCCAATCCTGTCTGTCAGAATAATCCTGTTTATATATAACCCTAAATTCTTTGTCCGCCCACGAACTTGTCCAATCATGATTTGCCCAGCAAATGCAAAACGAAAAATCAATAGATTTATCTGCTAAAAATAATTCAATTGGTTTTTCAAGAAGCAAATGCCCATTATACCAATAATGATAAAAGCAGAAACCATATATCCCATATTCTTTTGCTAAATCCACCTGCCATTTAATGACATCAGCATTAAGCAGATTGTAATAATTATTATTTAATGGTTCTACTGGCTGCTGATGTCCAGCAAATAATGGTTTTGCCTTCTTAACATTTGTCCACTCAGTAAAATCTTTCCCCCACATCTCATCATTTTCCGGAATCG
>CANRJU010000064.1 GCA_947631075.1 uncultured Lachnospiraceae bacterium | reverse complement strand
CAGGGAGCAGTTAAAAAGGTAACTGTTCAGTTTGACAAGGAGGCTTAGGAGAATGGAAAAAAGATTATCAGAGAGCGACCGGAAACTGTTGCTTCAGGGATACCGGGCAAAGGGAATTGCGGATCCGGTTGTGGAACTTGCCGGAAAGGATTTAGAGTATGGGTTATCCAAGGAAATGGTGGAGCTATATATTGTTCCGTCGATTCGGGAGGCAAATGCAAAAGCGATGTCCGAGGCGATTCATACGGGCGCTTCTCCCAAACTGGTGAAGAAAATGAAACGGCTGGATGAATATCAGCTGAGACTGACGCTTGCGGAGTTAAAGGGCGGCATGTCGGAAGATAACATTATAAGCGTTATTTCAAAGAACGCGACTGCCCATGATATGGAGCAGATATTTAGCAAAATCAAGGAAGATATGAGCCATGCGAGACCGGACCGGCCAGAGAAGGCAGAACAGCTGGAAACGGCTGTGGAAAATAAAAAAGTGCCTGTCTCTGCCGATACTGAGGAGATTGTCCGGGCGATGGAACCGGTCTTTGAAAGATTCGCCAAGGAGATTAAGGAAGCAGTGAAGCCGGAGCAAAAGTCCCTAGACGAAGTAGCAGGGATGGTCAGGAACTGGGAAATGCGGATGACAGAGGAGGGCAGTCAGGCTGCCGAGAAAAAGCTAAACGGGGAACTGGACCGGCTGGAACGGCAGGTGGAGGAGTTAAAGCGGGATCTTGCTGCTTCTGCCGGCGTCATAAAGGGCAAGGAGGAGGAGATCAGCAAGTTAAGGGAGGAGATGTTGATTATGAAAGAAAGCCAGGAACGGGAAACCAGAAAACCAGCAGGGGAGCAGAGACCGGACCGGGCAGAAGGAAGGGCGGGCGCTGCTTACAGTGAGGAAAAGGAGCAGACGGCACGCCCGGCAGAACATATCGTTTCCGGGAGCCGCCATGCCATGCTCCGGACACCGGATGGAATGATGATCCCGGTGCATATTGAGAGGGCGGATACTAGGAAACACAAAGGAGTTGCCGCTATAGCGACAAGGATGTTCAAAGGAACGCCTTCGCAGGAGTCGCTTCTTTCCATGCTGCTCACGGGCGGATTGGATAAGGACCAGCTGATAGAGATCAAGAGGGCAAAGGAATGTCATTTTTCGGATCAGGAGCTAAAAGATCTGATCGAGTGCGGGCTTCCGGCAGAGACCATGTCAGGAATCATTGATGTGGTCATATCTGACAAGGGCATACAGTAAAGGAGGTGCGGTCATGTCAGAGATTGCAGACGCAGTGCAGATTATAAGGGTCAGCTTTGAGGGGCTAGAAATTGCGATGAAAGTCGGAAGCGGTTCCATCCAGTCGATGCAGAAGGCAGTAAAATTTCTCTATGGGATGTTAGAGTTTGAAAAGCAGATGGGAAGGACAACCATGAAGAAGCTCCTGATGAGGGGCGGCGATCTTCAGGTGCTTCAGTTTGATAAGAAAGATCTCAAGCAGGTGGAGAGGTTTGCAAGAAAATACGGAATCCTGTATTCTGTGCTTCCAGAGATGGGAAACGGAAAAAACAGGGCGGAAGTGCTGTTTCACAGTGAAGCAGTTCCCCGCGTGAACCTGCTGCTTCAAAAGTTAAAATCAGACAGTTATCAGATGCGTTCTATGGATAAGTTTTTAGAAGATGCGGATGATAAGGAGCTTGCTGTTTTTGACCGGTTCTTGAAAGAACAGAAAAAGGGAAACTTGGATGTCCATGCTGACGCCAGCCTGGATAACCTGTTAGAAAAAGTGGGACGGTATGCGGTAGGAAAAAACAGTGTCAGCGTGGACGAAATAGGAAGTCAGCTTTCGGTAGATGGGGACAGTGTAAAAAAGGCGCTTTCCCAGCTCCAGAAGATCGGGGTGGTGGAACAGCCGGATGGCGGGGGACAGTACAAGGTAATGATGGATCGTGAAACTTTTGAGGGCAGAATACGCAGGTTTCGGGAACTGTCAGAGCGGATGAAGGTAATTGCTGCCTCAAAGAATACAAATTTTGCGGATATCACGATAGCAAGAAAGATGATTGCAGAGGAGAATGATCATGCGGTAAAGACAAGAGTGCCGGGGACATGGGGCAGGGATGCCCGGTTTATCTGGCTCAATAAAGAGGATGTCATGGAAATCTACGGCGGCAAGACGCTTCTGTGCTATCTTGACCGGGAAAAGCAGTATAAGCTCTACTCCGAGGACAATCGTGTGATGGAGACCATGAAAGGGGACGCCCTTTTTGCCGGACACTATGATCCGGTATCTAAAGGAGTCCGAGAACAGTATGAAAAAACGGCACAGAAGATAATGCGGACAGTTCCCGGAAAGTCGAGGTGATACAGATGAGGGCGACAAAGAAAAAACCATTTCTCCCCATGATTGTTATCGGTGCATTATGTTCCGCATATCTGGGCTATCTGGTTAATGGAGCATGGAAACAGGGAATGGAATTTGGGGCATTCGTGGAAGCCTTTGGAAAAGTGCTGAGCTATCCGCTGAGGGACTATTATAATGGCGGGACATTAAAGGCGGTGGCAGCTGCGCTGCTCATTTATGCCACGGCAGTCCTTATTTATTACACAAGCCAGCGTAATTTAATGCCGGGCAGGGAGTACGGGACTGCCCGGCTGGCAAAACCCAAAGAGATAAACAGGCTCCTTGCCGATACCGGAGACGACAGCAAAAACCGCATTCTGAGCCAGAATGTGAGAATGAGCCTGGACACAAGGAAAACAGGGCGCAATAACAATGTCCTGATCATCGGAGGAAGCGGCGCGGGCAAGACATTTTATGAAGTAAAGCCGAACCTTATGCAGCTTAACACTTCGTTTATCGTGACGGATCCCAAGGGAGAAATTCTCCGAAGCCAGGGGGAATTGTTAAAACAGAACGGTTATCAGGTGAGGGTCATCAACTTGCTGGATATGGAGAACAGTGATTGTTACAATCCATTTGTGTATATCCGTGAGGAGACGGATGTGGTGAAACTGGTCACAAACCTGATGAGCAATACGACGCCTAAGAACGCAGCGCCAAACGATCCGTTCTGGGACAAAGCAGAGGGAATGTTTTTACAGGCTCTCTTTTTTTATGTATGGCTGGAAATGCCGCCGGCATCCCGCAATATGCAGTCTGTCATGGAGCTGCTTTCTGAAGCGGAGGTGGTGGAAAAGGATAAGGTTTCAGACTTAGATGCAAGGATGGCATTTCTTGAGGCGACATCGCCATTAGGCAAGAACCATCCGGCAGTAAAGCAGTACAACAAATGCATGCGCGGGGCGGGAGATACGATCCGTTCCATCATCATTTCTGCCAATTCCAGGCTGGCAAAGCTGGAGAGTAGACAGGTTATGAGGCTTCTGTCAAAGGATGACCTGAATCTGGAGGAACTGGGAACGGGGATAAATGCGGATGGACATACGAAGACGGCGCTGTTCTGCGTTATACCGGATTCAGATAAAAGCTACAATTTCATTATCGGGCTTTTGTATACGCAGATTTTTCAGGAACTTTATTATCAGGCAGATTTTAATTATGGGGGAAGGCTGCCGATCCATGTGACATTTCTTTTAGACGAATTTTCCAATGTCGCATTGCCAGATGATTTCTGCTCCCTTCTCTCCACCATGCGGAGCCGTGAGATATCCAGTGTTATCATTATTCAGAATCTGGCGCAGATTAAGGCGCTTTTTAAGGATACATGGGAAACCATCACCGGGAACTGTGACACGACCGTTTATCTTGGCGGCAATGAGCAGAGTACCCACGAGTATATCTCAAAATTGCTTGGAAAAATGACCATTGATAAGCGGTCTAGCGGAGAGACCAGGGGAAAACAGGGCAGTTCCAGCCGGAATATGGATGTCCTTGGAAGGGAGATCCTGACGCCGGATGAAGTGAGAATGCTGGATAATGGGAAATGCCTTGTTTTTATCCGTGGCATGAATCCTGTGTTAGACAATAAGTATTTCACGCCAAAGCATCCGAGATTTGCGCAGAGTGCAGACGGAAAAGGGAAACCGTTCCGGTTTGAACCAAGGATTCCGGGGAATCTGCTTGCCCGCAGTTTTGACATACTGACGCCGGAAGGATTGAAGCAGTATGAGAAACGCAGGGACAAAGGGGAGGCTGTCTATATAGATTCACTGTCCTATGAGGAGTTTATGCTGCTGGATGAGCTAGGTGTCAGCCGCCGTTTTGCGGAAATTGATCAGGCACGGGAGGAAAAAGAGTTCCGCAGGAAGGAGGGAGACAGGGCGGATCTTGCCTATACGCCGGATGAGGAGACAGAGGGCAGACTTGTTGCCGAACTGATCGCACTAAAGAAACAGGCGGCGGAAAAAGAGGTAAACAAAGCCGGACAATTTGAGGGCGGTTCAGAGGATGATTCAGAGAACGCTTCTGGTCAGGCGCTTGCCGGCAGGCTTTCCCATTACAAATTTTCTCCGGCACAGCGAAACGAGATAAAGCGGGCTGTAGACGAGAAAATCCCGGAGAAGTATATCTTGTCGTATGCGCTGCCGGAAAACAGCACAGTAAAGATGGCTGCCATGAGAAAAAAATATGGAATGGAGCCAAAGAACAATAAGTAAAGAAAAGGAGACGGATAAGTATGAAACAGATAAAGATGGTTAAAAAGGAAAAGGTAAAAAGTTTTGTAAAGAAGGTGGTCGTTCCCTCTCTGGCAGGGACAGTTATGGCAGTAAACAATATGGCTGTGGCGGTTTATGCGGCAGAAGCAGAAACGGGGACAGCAGCTGTTACAAAGCCACTGGAAAATTTAAAGACGCTTGTAATTGCCATTATTGGGGCGGTGGGAGTCATTATTCTGGCAAAAAATATCATGGAGTTTGCACAGGCTTACCAGCAGCAGGATTCTTCCAGCATGAGTTCGGCATTAAAAGGTATCGGGGCAGGAATCATGATGGCGGGCATATCAACCGTACTGACATTTCTCGGTTTCTGATTGAACAAACGGGTTATTCTGGGAAAGGAGGGAGGCCGGAGGCGGCAGAGGCTGCCGCCGTCCAATGCCGGTCGAAAAGGAAATGGATTTTTTTAAGTTAGGAGACAAGATATTAGACCTTTTAAAAATGGTATTTGGTTTTTGGAACAATCAGATATCCATTGTATTTGGCCTTTTGGGCCAGTCTCCGGTTCAGTTTAAGGATGGGGGACCGTGGAAAGTAATCGAGGGGATAGAGCCGGTCTTTGTAGCAGTCGGCACATCGTTAGTTGTCCTGTTTTTCGTGATCGGATTTTGTTCAGAATCCGTGGATGTAAAGGAAGAAATGAGGTTTGAAGTCATTCTCCGGCTGCTGATCCGTCTGGGACTGGCAGAATGGTTTGTGGCAAATAATGTAACGATTATGAAAGCCATATTTACTTCCGTGGGAAATCTGGCAGGGCTTCTGGCGGCGGGAAAAGGAACCGAATTAAAGATTGAGAGCGGTCAGGCAGAAGTGATAAAGAATCTGGGGTTTGGCGAATCGCTGATTATGCTGATTCTTACTGCGCTGCTGTCGCTGATTGTAATCATTTGCGGTTTTTTTCTGATATACACCGTCTATTTCCGGTTTTTGAAACTGCTGGTCATTGTGCCGCTTGGCGCGATTGCTTTCTCAACAATGGGAGGGAACCGGATGGTATCGCATACCGCAGTGTCTTATAGCAAGTATTTTTTGTCAGTCGTGTTTGAGGCGGTGACGATGGCTCTGGCGATTATCCTGTGCAATGCGTTCATCAATGCAGGGCTTCCCACATTTACCGGAGATTATGCGGACTGGGCAAAGACACTGATCTATCTGTGCGAGATGACATTTACGATTGCCCTGACCGTGGGAAGCGTGAAGGGGGCGCAGACATTGACAAGCAGAGTACTCGGACTATAAATAAGCACATTGCAAGTAAAAAAGCATGTTAGGAGGTTTTGTGATTTATGGTAATAGAAGTAAATAAAGATGTTGACCGCTACAAAGAGAGCGTATGTTTAGGGCTGACCGCAAGGCAGCTCGTTTTTAGTATAGCGTCTTTGATAGTAGGGGGAGGGATTGTCCTTCTTTTATACCGTTATGTAGGGCTGACAGTCAGCGCCTATATTGCGATTCCGGCAGCGGCGCCGGTGGCATTGTCCGGCTTTTATTCTTATAACGGCATGACGTTTATGCAGATGATGAAACGGAAATTGCAATTTGCCTTTGGAAATAGGCCGCTGACCTACCTGTCTACGGAAGGCGAGGCGGAGATCATGCAGTCCAGGGCAGAAGAAGCAGCTAATAAAAAAGGAAAAAAGAAGAATAGAGACAGGAGGATGTAGAGATGGGATTATTTTCAGACGGCTTTCAGGAGCTGAAAAAAGCAAGCGAGCCTATATACAAAGCGCCGAAATCTGTACAGGAGACGATTGAAATATTGAAGGTGGCGGAAAACGGTATTTTTGAAGTGGGAAAAGTCCGGGGAACAAATTTCAGCCGTTACAGCAAGAGTTACCGTTTTTCAGACATCAATTACACGACCACGAATGAGGATGAGCAGATGGATATTTTTGAGAGGTACTGCAAGTTCTTAAATTCCATGGACTGTGCGTTTAAAATCACGGTCAATAACAAAAACCGAGACATGGGGCAGCTGCGGGCTGATATCCTGATTCCCTATCAGCGGGATGATTATGACCGGTTCAGAAAGATTTACAATGACATTATCGAGGAAAAGATCCGGGAGGGCCGGCAGGGGACTTTGCAGGAGCGTTACCTGACCATCACGGTCGAGAGAAAGAATTTTGAGGAGGCAAAAGCGCAGTTTGCCACAATCGAGGCGGCGGTGCATAAAGCCTTCGGGGAGCTGGGGGCAGAGATTGTTGCGCTTTCGGGAAATGAGCGTTTGAAAGTGCTGCATGATTTCTACCATTTGGGAGATGAAGAAGATTTTCAGTTTGATATCAGACAGGCAAAGAGGGTGGGGGCAGATTTTAGGAATGATCTCTGTAATGGTATGCTGAAATATTATCCAGATTATATTGAGGACGAAGATAAGTTCTGCCGGGCGCTGTTTATTAAAAAATATCCCAGCTCCCTTTCCGACCGGTTTTTAAATGAGATCACGTCGCTCCCGGTACACTGCGTTACCAGCATTGATATAGTCCCTATACCAAAAGACATTACTACAAAAGTACTTCAGAAAAAGTATCTCGGCATTGAATCGGACATTATCCGGCAGCAGAGAGTGAGGAATAAGAACAATGACTTTTCTTCCGAGATTTCTTATGCCAAGAGGACGGAGAAGAAAGAAATCGAGGGGATTATGGATGATGTGAGGGAAAATGACCAGTGCCTGTTTTATGTTGCAGTGACTATCATAATCGCAGCGGGGAGCAGGGAAGAACTGGAGAGTATCACAGAGACGGTAGAAGCGATTGGAAAAAGTAACTCCGTTTCAATCGACACGCACTATCTGAAGCAGAGAGAAGCGCTCAATACAGCTCTCCCTATCGGAGTCAGGCAGGTGGAAACCATGCGCTCCATGCTTACGCAGTCCGCAGCTGCCCTGCTTCCGTTTAATGTACAGGAGATGAATGACAGGGGAGGCATTTATTACGGAATCAACCAGGTCAGCAAAAATGTCAATGTGGGCAACCGGAAAAGGCTGCTCAATGGGAATGGTTTTGTGTTCGGCGTTCCCGGAAGTGGAAAGTCGTTCTTCTGCAAGCAGGGGATGGGACAGGTATTCTTAAATACCCATGATGACATTATTGTGATTGATCCCATGAATGAATATTTTGACATTGCAAAGACATTTGGCGGAGCCGTAGTCAATATGTCCGCCTATACAAAGAATTATGTCAATCCGCTGGACGCCGATATTGCCCATATCAATGAAAAGGGCATCCGGGACGTGATAGCGGATAAGTCAGAGCTTATGTTAGGCATCTGCGACCAGCTTCTGGGCAGCACGCTGAATCAGAAACACCACAGTATTATCGACCGCTGTATCCGCGGACTGTATATGGAGGCTTTTCATACAAAGAAGGTACCACTTATGTCGGACTTCTATCAGATATTGAAGGAGCAGGGGGAGATGGAGGCACAGGAACTTGCCCTTTGTCTGGAATTATTTGTGGAAGGCTCTCTGAACATTTTCAATCACCACACCAACGTGGACGAAGATAACCGCTTCACAGTCTACGGGATACAGGATCTGGGGACGCAGCTTGCTCCGGTTGCCATGCTTGTCATGATGGAAGCGATTCAGTCGCGCATTATTGAAAACGGCAAGAAAGGACGGGCGACCTGGCTGTATGTGGATGAATGCCATGTACTCCTGAGCAGTGACTACAGTGCGACATATCTGCAGCAGCTTTGGAAAAAAGTCAGGAAGCAGGGAGGGCTATGCACGGGCATTTCTCAGAACGTGACAGACTTGCTGCAAAATTATATTGCCTCCACGCTGATTTCCAACAGCGAGTTCATTGCCCTGCTGAAACAGAGCAATATCGACAGCGCAAAGCTGGCGGAAGTAATCGGCGTTTCTGATGCCCAGCTCCGTTTTGTCAGCAATGCTCCGAGCGGGACCGGACTGATTAAATGCGGAAATACGGTTATTCCATTTGATAATACGATCGGCAAGGACACGGATCTTTATCAGCTTTATAACACAAATCTGCATGAGAAGATTGCCATGGGGCTTGCCGGAACAGGCGGCGTGCGAAAGGAACAGCTGGAAAAGGAAGAAAACAGGACAGAAAGCCAGAGACCGGAGGACGGAAGCTGGCTGATCTATTGATAAAAGGGAGAAAAGCATGAAGATACGAAAGGCAGAAAATAAGCCGATGGAGATTCACATAAAGGGAACCCCGAAGCTCCGTATCCATTCGGGAAAGAAACGGATAAAGGGCAGAAGCGCCGTGCGTACAGCAAGGCGTTCCCCATTGTCCGGAAAGGAGCGGGGACGCAATGCTTCCCGTGCTTCTATTACGCTGAAAAGAAAGAGCCTGTATACTATGGGGAGAATGGGGGCGGAACAGGCAGCCGGTCAGATAGAGGGCGGAGAGGAATTAGGGGAGAGCGCAGAGGTTACGGTTTCTTCTGCTTATGGCAGCGCAGAACAGATGTCGCGCATTGCCCGGAAAAAGAAAACAGGATCGGGGAAAGAGAGGGCAGACAGAAACGGTCTGGAACAGAACAGGATAGAAGGCAGGAAAAGAAGCCGGCTAAAAGACAGCGGATCCGTTCATGCTATGGATTCAGAGCGCAAAAAACAGGCAATCAAGGCAAAGGGTTCCCATGTAAGAGAGTACAGAGAGCAGGAGGGGAAAGATTCCGGGAAAAAGAAGAAAAAAGGAATCCGGGCCAGGATGTTCTCTGCCTTTTTTGCAAGAGCAGGACAGGAAAAGGAAGGACAGAACAGTGCTGCCGGGGAAGAAAAGGAGCCGGAAATAGCCGTGCTGCGGAAGGTTACGGCGGCTGTTCTTCCACTGGTTCTTGTTGTTTTTGCCATTATGGCAGTTGCGGGGACGGTCGTTGCGGCTGTGACAGCAGTAATTTATCATTCTCCCCTGGCAGTATTTTTTCCGCTGCCGGACACCGGCTATGACAGCCCAAGGACAGTGCTGGAGTCCTATTACAGTGAGTTTAACCGGGAGATTATGGAGATAGAGGACAGCGGTGATGAGATTGCCTATCAGAATGTGGAGAACGGTGCGCCGGTATCTAATTTTAAGGATACCCTGATGGTCTATATGATCTTATACGGTGACGGAAAAGCGGGATATGTCATGGATGACATGGGAAAGAAAAACTTAAAAAAGGTATTTGATGAGATGAACTATACGGATCAGGAAAGTTCAGCTGCGGAAAAGGAAGTGGGAGATTCTCTGGGCAAGGTATGGGTGACGGCGTACTGTCCATGCAGCCAGTGCTGCGGGCCGTATGCGAACGGAATCACTGCTTCCGGAAGGAAAGCAAAGGCAAAGCATACTATAGCGGTGGACGCATATCATCCGATTGTCCCAATGGGGACAAAGGTGGTAATCGAGGGTATTACATACACCGTAGAGGACACGGGAAATTTAAACCATTATGGGAATGATTTTGATATTTTCTTTGCACGCCATTCAGATACCGGCCAGTGGGGAAGAAGGCATGTAGAAGCATATCTGGCGGAAGGAAATACCAATAAGGTCATGGTAACAAGCTCCGGCACAACGGTACATAATCTGACTTACGAGGATTATATCAAAAAGGGTACATTATCAAAAGAGCAGGAAAAAATGCTTGCAGATATGATGGGATCCGAATTGTGGGCGGAGTATTATTCCAGTGCGGCGGGGCAGGCTGTAGCAGAATTGGCAATGACCAAGATCGGCTGCCGGTATGACCAGGGCAGGCGTTACGAGGAAGGATATTACGACTGTAGCTCACTGGTACAGCGGCTGTATAAAGAGGCAGGGATTGAACTTCCGGCAACCGCTGCGGAACAGGGCAGGTATTGTTGCCAGAATGCCATGCTCATCAATAAAAAGGATTTGAAGCCGGGAGACTTGATCTTTTATTCATATGAGGATAATGGGCAGTTTCGGAATATTTCCCATGTGGCGGTCTATGTGGGGAATGGGAAGATGGTCCATGCAGCGAATCCCGACAGGGGCGTTGTAATCGATCCGTTAAAGGATGGCAGTGTAGTATTTTATGCAAGGCCATACAAATAACCTGTGGAACAAGGAAATGTTGTGATTTATAGGTAGAAACATTTCTTTTTGTATGGTAAGATGAATGTAGATGTTTGTCGAAAGAGGAGGGATTGTATGGAACGGAATATACAAGTGATCAAGGATGCGGACGGAAACAGCATTGTCATGATCAATGATATAAAATTTAAAGGCAAGCGCGCGGTCAACTGGGATGATGTAAGGGCGTATCTGAAAAATTATGTTGGCGAAGTGTATCAGGTCATGGATACGAATGACCGTATTTACATTGGTGCAGATCTGCCCAATGAATATACTGGTTCTAATTATACCTACTCTCTAAAGGGTACTGCTGCAAAAGCAAAGGCAAATGCTTCACAGGGAATTCCTGAAATGATTGAGATTGCTGTTGGCAGACATTTTAGGGAAAACAGGGAAGAAAAGCATTTTCGTAATGCAAAGTACGGGTGGTACCGTTATGATTCAAGGTTTGCCCTGCCTGTGTATAATGAAGGGGGAGAAGTAGAGCGATACAACGTTTTTCATGCCTCGCTGATTGTCAGGCATGATGAAAATGGAAGATTGTATTTGTATGATATTATAGACATAAAAAAAGAAACGAGCAACCCGCTTGGATCATAAAGACCGTACACGACACAAAACCCATTTCTCTTTGCCTATTATCTTAAAGGAAAAAAGAGGTTTTGTCAAGTATGGATTTTAAAATTTAATCAGAAACAGTAGATAAAAACTGGCTCATCATCAGAATGTGTGGAATAGAAAACTGCTTTAAAGCCGCATAAGTATTGAAAAAGCATACGATCTCAGT
>CANRJU010000063.1 GCA_947631075.1 uncultured Lachnospiraceae bacterium | reverse complement strand
GTATTTTTAGCAGGTTTAATTGTTATGTCCTTTTTTCTAACCACTATCTTGAAATAACTCAAAAATAACCATTTTTTCATTCCGCCTTTCCACAACCTTCACATCAATAAATGTTTTTCTGTTTTTTTACTGACTTTCCGAGACTACACGGATGAGCTCTTCTAATTGGATATCAAAAAACAGCGGTTTGTTCAAATCAATCATCGCCAGCGTTTCCGGCGTACACTTCACCCCGTAATAGGATTCAAATTCCCCGGACTTCGTAAGCTCCTGCCGCAAAATTTCTTCCAAAACAGCCGCTTGGTTCTTCTGCGCTGTTTCCCCGCTGCACTTCAGACTTGACAGGCTTATTCTTTCTCCATACAAATACATCTTATTTCCCCTTTCAAGCGTGCCTTAAAAAGCATCCTGTTCATCCAACAGGCTCTCCGGCTCCCCCTTGATTCGTCTCCATGTAACAAGCTCCTCCTTCGCCCGATCTATGATTTCCGACTTCGGCTCATCCATTCGCAACACGACGGTTCCATCGACAACCTCATAAATCCGATCGATTCCCTCCGCAGGATTGGGAAATTCGATTTCCTCCGCATTACGTTTGTATGTCTCAAAGCGTCCGTTTAACTTTCTGTTCTCGATATTTTTCTTCCATTGGCTGTCGCTTGGACACATCACATAAAACTCGATGGCAGCCTGCACCGCCTCTCTGATCTTCTCGATGTAAGTAATGCGCCTTTTCGCCTTGTAAAATGTCTGCTCCACAACCACATCACGCCCCGCCTGCAGCCTGGCGACGATATCCTCTAATAGCATATTCTGCGCCTTCAAAAGAGAGCGAAATTCTTCTCCAAGAGGAATAACCTCGCCAAATCCAGCCTCATCATACGCCCGTTGCTGATAGTCGTACACATTTAAAATATCGCAATCCTTGTCAGCATAATTTTGATCAATAAAATATGTCTTGCCCGACGCTGTCGCACCGATTACAAATATTACCTTCCGCATATAAAATCCTCCATTTTACCTTTTGTCTACGATAAATTTAGGCGATAAATTTTGACACTCCTGCGCTTTCATGATAATATCGCTGTATTTGATTTCTTCTATCCCATCAAAAAAAGGCAGGACATATTTTTTCACTTGCGTAATGTAATGGTCTATTAAATCCGGTACTTCGCCGCGATCAATATCACTTTCTCCGAGTTCTATCCAATCATATGCTGCACCTTCATAACTATCATTTAACCATACATCAAGACCACTTACAATGGCATCTATGAAATCTAAGTTAAAAAGTTCGGTTATTTTCTTATTACATATTTCTGCGCCTATTAACAGCAGCGTGGAAATAAATTCTACACAATTTGGGATCGTAATATTGACGCCTAATTCATCAAGGGTTTCCTTGTTAAAGCTTTGCATACCATTTCTTCCTTTCTGCCGTATGTTTCACATATTCTATTTCCTGTAATACCATTTTCTCCACCAATTCATATCGTCCTTATTTTTTTGATATTCAGAGGAAAAAGGCACATAAAATCTATAATCGCATACATCCCATGTTTCATACACTTTGCGGTACATATTGGACTTTCTAAAGGCGGGAAGTTTTGTCCGGCGCACTTTCCTGTTTGCCAGCCTCTTATCATATTGGCTCATAGCTTTATATACCGGATTCCTTTTATAACTGCGGCTCATTGATTCCCTCCATTTTACCGTATATCCTACATTTCGATGATACTTTTCTCCGATATATTCGCCACCAGCCAGTCCAGCTCCTCCTGCGGCACGCGGATACAGCCGGATGTGTGTTCGTCCCGTGCGGATATAGGTTCCTTCTCCATAAATGTATCGCTCGCGGCATCCGCCAGATACATATTGCTGTGGATAAAATAATCCTCAAACACCGCCAGATAACCGAAAAACTTCACCTGCTCGTGCTGCGGATGGTAGGGGCTGACATACTCCTCATGCAGCGCCGACACATGCTCGATACGGAAAATGCCCGCGGGCGTCCGCGTCCTGCCCTCTCCGCCGAAAATGCAGGGGATTGATTTTTTCAGCGTAAATAATGCGTAGTCGGACGTATCAAAATCCTCCCGCAGGGGGTAAAGCTCCCGCAGAAGATGGTTGTCCGCCTGTTCGTAGACCTCCAAAGACTGCGCGGTGCGGTTCAGCTTTAGATAATATTGGTTGGAGCAGGAAGGGGATAAAATTTCGTTTTGAACTATATAGGTGTTTCTCATATTTTATTTTCCTTTCTTTCCTCTATAATAATCCTTTTAATTTCCTCCTTAGCTTTTGCTGCCCATTCACGTATCCATTCGATCCTTTTTTTGTCGCTCTCCTCCTCATCAATCAGTTTTTTATACAGTCGCTCCGTCTGCGTGGAACCCGCCGCTTCACACATCCAAAGAAGTAATTCGCTACAAGTGATGCTAGATTGAAAAATACCATTAGGTTTACTGCTGGCACTCACTTTAAGTTGGTCATTATCTAATTTCTTGCCTGATCTTATCCCAGACTGACGATATTCATACCAACAAACATACAAATGCCACTTTTGAAGTGCAACATCATAATAGTCCGTATGCCCCAGAAAAACATCTGGAAGAAAAAACGAAAAGGAAATTAGTGTGTTTTTCAACCACTCATAAAACTGTTCATCCTCCTTTAAATTATCTTTTTCTTTTTCAACTCCCTTTTTAAATGTATTTACCGTTTTTACATAATCACCATGTAAAGATTCGCCATTCGATTTCAATTTAGAAAGATATTTCGCCGTTATCGGACAATGTTTCTCATCCGCAAATTTGTCTGCATAAAACCGCAGTACATCCTCATTCGTTACCTCTATATTTTCTGCCATCACATTTTCCTCCAATCATAATTTTCAAATTTTCTTACCAACAAGTTCTTTCTGTCTTTCTTTTCCTGCTATTCCTATCTTTCCTCCTGCACATCCCCTTCCTCTTCCTCCTCCAGTACATCCCCGCTTCTTTTTCAAACACTTCCTCTTTCGAATCACATGACAATATTGCAATTTGGATTTTACACCACTCTAGTTCTTTTTCTATCAAGAATCTTCTAGTAGGACCACCCTCTACATCTATGGAAAATGATATATCCGAATCTTAGGTATTTACAACTTCTAACCCAGATTTACTCACTACTAGAGGTTTTATACTGTTATTATGATCTATATAATATTTTATACCTATAAACCAGCCTACATTTAAATTCACTTTGATGTTTCTTCCATATAAGTATTATTCTTTTCCTCCATTTCCAATATTCTCCTTTATTTTTTCAATATTATTGTTGAATTCTTCTAAAGATATAGTCTTTATATTTCCTGCAGAAATATCACCTTCTGTCTTCTTTAAAATTTCATCTATTTCTAATTTACGTTCTTTAGTGATAGATGATAAAATTTTCTTATTTTCCATATTTATTACCCCACAAAAATCTATATAATTCTGCTATTTTCTTCATAGTTTGTCCTCCCATTCCTTTTTCTATCTCTAATGCTTCCTCTTCTGAATATCATGACAATGAGGATGGTCATGCAGATATTACACATCCCCCTTCCTCTTCTTCCTCCTCCAGTACATCCCCACAAGCGCCGCCCCGAACGCCGCGATCCCCACGCAGGAGAGCGCAAAGCTGACAAACATTTCCACCCGCCCGGTCGCAAGATAATCCACGGTCTGCAGGACCGCCCCCACAATGGAGATCAGGCCGAATACGGCGATGATCATGCCGATGCTGCTTTCCCGGCGGGCGTCGAGGCGCTCCTGCTCCTCGTTGAGCAGACCGATCTTTTCCTTGATCTCGCCGATACTCTCCGCCACGCCGTTCATCTGGATCAGCAGGCGGTACATCTCGCACACGTTGTTCCAGCGCGAGATCTGGGACGGCTCCAACGTGCCGTAGGCGATGAACTCCAGCGCCTCCCACTTGAGCTCCCGGATGCTTTTCTGAAAACCGCTTTTTCCCCGCTCCAATATATGTCGCTGGTGGATTTCCTCGTTCAGCATCAGGCAGGAGTACTTCTGATAGATCGCCAGCATCGTCAGCAGAAGGTCGTCCTCCGCCCGCGCCGGAAGCGCAGCCTTGCCCTGCGCATAGACGAGCGAGATCTCCTGCGAGGTCACGCAGCAGCCCCAGCCGTAATCCTCGGAGTTCACATCCTTCGCGCCCGTGACATAAGCCACATCCAACTCCGACTTGTCCTCAAAATCGCGGGACAACTCGATGATCCGATGTTCATTGTAGGTGATCCTGTTCAAGATCTCCGTACTCTCAAACCGCTTCGGCGCGTATGCTGCGTTAAGTCGGTAAGCCTCCTTTAAAACGACGCTGTTGTCTCCGCCCTCCGCCATAAACCAACGAAACCGCAGACTGCTCTGTTTCAGGATTTTCTCCTCAAGCTCTCTCATAAAAGCATACTGTTTCTCTTTGACTTTCTCTGATTCGCTCAAATAGCCCGGATAGATAAACTCATACACGGAATCCACATCCTGGTTGCGATATGACAGATAAACCGTCAAAAACGCCACGCCATTGTAAAATACAAAAAGCTGTAAATCCGTAATCGGAATATCCGCCTTCATTCGGACCCTCTATGTTCACATTCAGGCGGAAACGGCGGACGAAATCGCCATCTGCGCGACACTTGCGGTTCATCAGCTCAATGAAATCGCCGGAGACAAAGGGCAACTCCTCCCCGGCAACGGATATGTCACCAAATCCCGCCGTTTCCTCATAGCGGAGCGGCAGGATGAGAAATATGCCCCGCTCCAGCTCATCTTTGTTTTCTGCCTGTTCCCAATAACCTGTCATGTATTTTCTCCTTTGAACTCTGACAAAATTTTTCCCACTATATAGCCATTATAACATCTACTATATCGACTTTTTCCACCCTGACACATTTTCTCCCAACTTTTTCAAAAAAATTTTCAGATTTTAAAAATAATGCACCCCTCTCATTCCGCGTGCGTATCATCCCCGCACTCCACCCCATACTTCCGTGCCAACGCCTCCACCTTCCGCGCCACTTCCCTGCGCACATGCTCCGGCTCCAGCACCTCTACCCGGTCGCTGTACTGCAGCGCCCAGTTTACCATGCCGTAGGGGGAGCACTCTACTGTCACAATATCGTCGTAGGGCGGCTCCTTTTCCATTTCGATATACTGGAACTGGTCGCCGAACCAATCATGCAAAAATGTATAATCCGCCCGCACCCTCTGCGTCGGATCGTCCGCCCGCTTTTCGCTCTTGATTCGCAATGTAATCTGCTCCGGCCGGTCATAGGACATATTCAGATGTTTTAGCTGAAAGGACTCGTCCCATTGGGGCGGGAGATTCGCCACATCCCTTTTGGGAATACGCGGCTTTCCCTGTATTCCTAATTCTTCATTCGCTTCGGGAATATCCATCTCTGTCATCAGATCGATCCGCCAGATTGACATCGTCTTCTCCGTCTCTCCATTTTTCTCATGCGGCATACAGGCCAGCAGGTAATACCGCCCTCCGTCCGCCGCGATATAATACGGACTCACAGTATATTTTTTGCCGTTTGCCTCCAGCTTTTTCTCATGGGTATAACCGTTAAATTGAAAGCGAACCTGCACATTATTGTCAATCGCCTTCTGAATCGTCAGAAGATTTTCCCGCAGCTGCTCTCTGTCCGCAAGCTCCGGTATCATGACCTTGCAGATATGCCTCATTTTCTTTTTGTAAAATTTAGTCGTCAAATTTTTCTCAATCTTCTCAACCAGCCGCTCTGACGTTGCCGTATCCAGAGTCCCGGACGCCCAAATGCTCTCAATCAATGCGTCGATCTCTGCATAAGAAAAGGTGCGGTTATAGTACAGCTTGCCTAAACGCATACTCCGATCGTTATAGCTCTCAAAGGCCTCATCCCCGCCGTCTATTTCCTCATCCAGAGATTTTTCCCATTCCTCACAATATTTCTCAAAGCTCTTGAAGAAAAGCTTCCACTCCTCCCTTGGCTTAAAACCCGTTTCATCGCAATTCATCGCCCACGCCATATCCTTGATAAGGCGGTTAAAAGTCTGTTTATCGCCCAGATACTTTTCAATCGCCTCATCCCCGCGCATCTCCTCCTTCGTAATCGGGTGCTCCCTGTCCGTGTTCCTTTTCAAATAATCCCATATTTTGAACATGCGCATAAAGCGCGTTTCCCGGTCCAATTTTCTCTTTGACATTTTATATCACAAACCTTTCTTTATTTTGATTATACCATCTTCTCCCCACACATGCCACTAAAAAATAAGGAGTCACCCCCAATACACCGATAAAAGGAACTTCCCGCCCCGCCAACTCTTTCTGGACATTCCCGCTCTATTCTGCTATAATTTTAAGTAATATTATGTAACTTTTTGAATGATTCAAATAATTGATAAAACGCCAATTAGCAAAAGGAGGAACCGTGCTCATGTTTCATCGCAATACAGCGCAGAGAAAAACTGCCCGGAGAGATAAAAGCCTGACGGCTACCGGCATTGTAATCGCCATTATCGTTATACTTTTGCTCTCCGCATATTTTAAAATTGATACGGTACTCCGCCAGCGCTCTTTGAGCAGGCTGGAGGAAGGCGCCAACACCGCGATTGAGGAGATCACATCCAAAATCGAGCGCGACAGCCGCATCCTGAACGCGACGGCTGACATCATCTCGCAGGTGGACAACCTCAACACCGACGACACGCTGGCGGTCATGAAAAGCACGAATCCCCTGCTCGAGACGATGAACGTGCGCGTTCTGCTGCCGGACGACCGCGTCCTCTCCGCAGACGGCACGATTACCGACGCCACAGATGTCGATAATCTCTCCTTCGAAAAGGAGGCCCCGCTCGGCGAGCACATCTCGAACCGCACATACAATTTTGCCACCGGCCAGCCGATTCTGCGGCATTTTGTGCCGATTATCCAGGACGGGGAGACCGTCGCCATGCTCTATGGCGTCACCAATCTGGAGAGTCTGCCGGGCAGTCTCAATGTCAACAACCTCTACAACGCGAGCGCTTTCGTCTACATCATCGACACGAGGTCCGGGGATTTTCTTGTGGATACCTGGCACGATACGCTCGGAAATATCTCCGACTTTTCCTCTGACCGAGATAGTCGGGAGACCAGGGGCGAAAAGACCTGGGATAAATTCACGGACGATCTGATGCATATGAATTCCGGCTATGTTGTTTATCGCACGCCGAATACCGACGGCTGGGAGTATATGTATTACGCCCCCATCGGCGTCAACAAGTGGTCGATTGCGGTCGATGTGCCGGAAAAAGAGGCTTTCGCCAGCGTCTTCGCGGTCCGGAGCGTCTGTTTCGTTCTCGGACTTCTGATGGCTGCCACGGTTATCCTGTACTATCTGTGGATGCGGCGCAACGCGAAGCAGGCAATGGAGCGGGCGGTCGAGCACGCGGTGCTAAGCGAAAAGCTGCAGAAAGCCGAGGCCGCCGACCGCGCCAAGAGCACATTCCTCTCCAATATGTCCCACGATATCCGGACTCCTATGAACGCCATCATCGGCTTTACGACGCTGGCCCAGGCCAATCTGGACAACCGGGACCGGACGCAGGAATATTTAAAGAAAATACTCTCCTCCAGCAATTACCTGCTCTCCCTGATTAACGATATTCTGGACATGAGCCGCATTGAATCCGGCAAGCTGAACATTGAGGAAAAGGAATGTTCCATCTCGGATATTTTCCGGGATATGCGAAATATCATTTTGACGCAGATGCACTCCAAGCAGCTCAATTTCTTTATAGACACGATAGACGTCATTGACGAGAATATTTACTGCGACAAGCTGCATGTAAATCAGGTGTTATTGAACCTTCTTTCCAACGCCATCAAGTTCACCCCCGCGGGCGGCACGGTGGCGCTGACGATCCGGCAGAAACCGCGCGCGCCCAAGGGCTACGGCTCCTACGAGATCCGCGTCAAGGACACCGGCATCGGCATGAGTCCGGATTTTATAGAGCATATTTTCGAGCCCTTTGAGCGGGAGCGGAACACTACTGCCAGCGGCATACAGGGCACGGGACTCGGCATGGCCATCACGAAAAATATTATCGATACGATGGGCGGCACGATCGAGCTGCAGTCCGAGCCGGACAAGGGCACGGAATTTATCATCAATCTCGATTTCCGCCTCTGTACGGAGTCCAAAAAGGTGGAGGTCGTTCAGGAGCTTCAGGGCATGCGCGCCCTTGTCGTGGACGACAGCTTTTCCACCTGCGACAGCGTCACCAAAATGCTCCGCCAGATCGGTATGCGCCCCGAGTGGGTTCTGCACGGCAAGGAGGCCATCCTGCACGCCAGACAGGCGTATGAGCTGGGCGACGAGTACCACGCCTATATTATCGACTGGTTCCTCCCGGATTTGAGCGGGCTTGAGGTAGTTCGCCAGATCCGCTCCATCGTGGGGGACAGCACGCCGATTATTATTGTCACCGCTTACGACTGGACTACTTTTGAGGAGGAGGCGCGCGCGGCGGGCGTAAACGCCTTCTGCAACAAGCCGATTTTCCTCTCCGAGCTCCGGGATATTCTGATCGAGGCCACCGGCAGCACGCTAAGCGCGCAGGAGACAGCCGCCGTCATCCCCGAGCCGTTCTGGCACCCCGAGGGCGCGCGCCTGCTTTTGGCCGAGGACAATGAGCTGAACCGGGAAATCGCGGAGGAGCTTCTCTCCGACAGGGGATTTGTCGTAGAGAGCGCCGAGGACGGCACCGTCGCCGTAGAAAAGGTGAAAAACTCCGCCCCTGGCTATTACTCCCTCGTCCTCATGGATATTCAGATGCCGAAAATGAACGGCTATGACGCCACCCGCGCCATCCGGGCGCTGGACGATCCGGCCCTTGCGGGCATACCGATTGTAGCCATGACCGCCAACGCGTTCGAGGAGGACCGCAGGCAGGCGCTTGAGTGCGGCATGAACGCGCATATCGCCAAGCCGATTGATGTAGAAAAGCTGCTGGAAATACTCACAGCTATTTTGACAGAACAAGCGGAAAATAAAAATTAACATTTTTTAAAATTATTTCTTATTTTAGAATTATTTCATGCCGGCAGCGCCGAGTCGGGACAGGCCCTCCAGCCGGTTCAACGCCTCATTCAGCGTTTCTTCCTTTTTGGCGAAATGCAGCCGAATCAGGTGATTGACCGGCTCCCTGAAAAAGCTGGAGCCCGGCACGGCTCCGACGCCGACCTTTTCGGCGAGCATCCGGCAAAATTCATAATCGCTCTCATAACCGTATTGCGATATATCCACCAGCACATAATAGGCGCCCTGTGGGACGGTGTGGACGATTCCCAGATCGTCGAGCCCCCGCAGGAACAAATCTCTTTTCGCGGTATATTTTTCCTGAAGGGCCTTATAATATTCATCGCCGAACCGAAGTCCGACCACCGCCGCCTCCTGGAGCGGAGCCGCCGCCCCCACCGTCAAAAAGTCATGGACCTGCCGGATTCTCTCAATTATCCATTCCGGGGCAATAACATATCCGAGCCGCCAGCCCGTAATCGAATACGTCTTGGAAAGGGAGGAACACATAATCGTCCTCTCCCGCATATCCGGCAGGGAGGCAAAATAAATGTGCCTGTACGGCTCGTAGACAATGTGCTCATAGACCTCGTCCGTAATGACAAGCGCATCGTATTTTTTGGTCATATCCGCAATTATCTGCAGCTCCTCGCGGGTAAATACCTTGCCGCAGGGATTGGACGGATTGCACAGAATCAGCGCCTTGGGCCGCTGCTTAAACGCCTGCTCCAGCTCGTCCGGATTGAAGTTAAATTCCGGCGGATAAAGGGGCACATAAATGGGCTCCGCCCCGGAGAGAATGGCGTCCGCTCCATAGTTTTCATAGAACGGCGAAAAGACTATCACCTTGTCGCCGGGATTGACCGCCGTCATCACCGCCGCCATCATGGCCTCGGTGGAGCCGCAGGTGACTACGACCTCCTTTTCCGGATCGACCGAAAAGCCCAGCAGGCGCGACTGCTTTTCCGCCAGCGCCTCTCTGAAATTCTTCGCTCCCCATGTGATGGAATACTGGTGAAAATCCTCGCTGCACACCTCGCGCAGCCGGTTCAGAATTTCCTCCGGCGGCTCGAAATCCGGAAATCCCTGCGAGAGATTGACCGCTCCGTATTGATCGGAAATTCTCGTCATTCTCCGAATGACACTGTCCGTAAATTCGGCAGTTCTATCAGACAGCCTGACCATTTTTTCTCTCCTCCCATATGTATGATTTTTTGTCATTTAAAATGTGCTCCGGATCCAGCGCGTCCTTGATCCGGTTCATCCACGCGATATTTTCCGGGGCGGATTCACGCAGAAAATAGTGGCGCTTGGATATCCCGACGCCGTGCTCGCCCGACGTCACGCCTCCTAGCTGATACGCCTTCCCGTAGACCTTTTCCATATTTTCCTTCAATTCTCTCCGCCATGTCGCCTCGTCCCGGTCTCCCCGGACGACGCAGAGGTGGACATTGCCGTCTCCCGCGTGCCCAAAGGCGACCATCTGCATATGGCTCTCCTCTGAAAGCTGATTGACATAGGAAATCATCTCGTCCGTGCGGCTGATGGGCACGACGATGTCCACCGGCTCCTGCTCCGACACGGCCTCTACCGCCTTTACCAGAGCGCCCCGCACCTTCCAGATTTCAGCCGCATAGGCGGGATCCTCCAGAAGCACGAACCCCGACGCCCCCGTCTGCCCGGAGAGCGTTTCAATCTGCCGCAGGCTCTCCTCCACGCCGCTTTTCTTACCGTCAAAGGTCAGAAGAATGTAGGAGCCGGCGTCCGGCGCAGGATATTTTACGCCGCAGAAATCCTCGCCCAGCTTCGCCACCTTCCGCTCGATAAACTCCACAGCCGTGGGATCCAGCCCCGCCTGCAGGATAGCTAACACGCTATGAATCCCGCTCTTTAAATCCGGATAGGGAATCAGCGCGGATTTTGAATACTCCGGCTTGGGAATCAATTTCAGGATACATTTGGTTATGACCGCCAGCGTCCCCTCCGAGCCCACAATCAGATTCTTTAGGGAGAGCCCGCTGGCGTCCTTTACATTTTTCCCGCCTATATTAAGTATATCGCCATCTGGCGTGACAATCTCAAGACCTCGGACGTAATCTCTGGTCACTCCATATTTTACCGCCCTCATTCCTCCCGCGTTGGTAGAAATGTTGCCGCCGATGGTAGACTGCTTTTCCCCGGGATCCGGCGGGTAAAAAAGACCTCTCTCCTCCACATACGCCTGGAGCTCCTGCAAAAGAATCCCCGGCTCCACCGTGATCGTCATGGTGTCCCGGTCCAGCTCCAGAATCCGGTTCATCTTTGAAAAATCCAGAATGATTCCGCCGTCCACCGGCACCGTGGAGCCGACCAGATTGGTCCCGGCCCCGCGCGGCGTCACCGGTATGCGCTCCTCCCTGCACCGCCGGATCACCGCAGCCGCCTCCTCGGCGGATTTTATAAATACCAGGGCGGCAGCGTTTCCCTTTAACCGCCCCAGCGTATCGCTCAAATACCGATCCTCTATTC
>CANRJU010000062.1 GCA_947631075.1 uncultured Lachnospiraceae bacterium | reverse complement strand
GGCGACATCGTGATGGACGAGGCCAACAAGAAATTTGAACTGGCTGGAAAGACCTACACAGAGGGCTCCGAGATTTCCATCGACGGTACGACCGGTAACATCTACGATGGAATCATTCCGACGGTAGACGCTACGATCGCCGGAGAGTTCGGACGCATCATGGCTTGGGCTGACAAGTACCGCACCATGAAGGTCCGCACCAATGCAGATACGCCGGCTGACGCTAAGAAGGCTCGCGAGCTGGGCGCAGAGGGTATCGGTCTTTGCCGTACAGAGCATATGTTCTTCGAGGAGGACAGAATTGCTGCATTCCGTGAGATGATCTGTGCCGATACGGTAGAAGAGAGAGAGGCTGCTCTTGAGAAGATCCTTCCTTATCAGCAGGGAGACTTCGAGGCTCTGTACGAGGCTCTGGAGGGCAATCCGGTTACGATCCGTTTCCTGGATCCGCCTCTGCATGAGTTCGTTCCGACCGAGGAGGCCGACATCAAGAAACTGGCAGACGCACAGGGCAAGTCCGTTGAGGACATCAAGGCTATCATTTCTTCCCTGCACGAGTTCAACCCGATGATGGGCCATCGTGGATGCCGTCTGGCTGTGACTTATCCGGAGATTGCCAAGATGCAGACAAAGGCTGTTATCCGCGCGGCAATCAATGTTCAGAGGGCTCATCCGGACTGGACGGTTAAGCCGGAGATCATGATTCCGCTGGTTGGCGACATCAAAGAGCTGAAATATGTGAAGAAATTCGTAGTTGAGACGGCTGACGCTGAAATCGCGGCAGCAGGAAGCAATCTGGAGTATGAGGTTGGTACAATGATCGAGATTCCGCGTGCCGCACTGACCGCAGACGAGATCGCGACAGAGGCAGACTTCTTCTGCTTCGGTACGAACGACCTTACCCAGATGACCTTCGGATTCTCCCGTGATGACGCAGGCAAGTTCCTGGATGCTTACTATGACGCCAAGATCTTCGAGAACGATCCGTTCGCAAAGCTGGATCAGACAGGCGTTGGTAAGCTGATGGAGACAGCTCTGAAGCTGGGCAAGCCGGTCAACAGCAAGCTCCACTGCGGTATCTGCGGCGAGCACGGCGGAGATCCGTCTTCGGTAGAGTTCTGCAACAAGATCGGTCTGGATTATGTATCCTGCTCACCGTTCCGCGTACCGATTGCACGCCTCGCAGCAGCGCAGGCAGCGATTGCGCAGAAATAATCAAACCGTAACCGTATGTTATACAGCGTGGCAGCGACTGCCGCGCATAGATATGAGCGAGGGAAAGCATGTGCTTTCCCTCGCTTCAGATTGTAGAGCAGGTCCCGGTGAAAGCCGGGATTTTCTCTATATTTTCAGCCGCCTTTCTGGTATAATAATAATCAGAAAGGCGGTGCTTTTATGTATTATATTGCTATATGTGACGACGACAAAATTTATATAGATTATTTGAAAGAAGTAATTCTTGGAAGCGGAGTTGATAAAGAAGAAGTTCTGTTCTATGAGTATGAATCTGGAGAAAACTTTCTGAATGATATATCAAATTTAAAAAAATGTGATTTGCTGATATTGGATATGCAGATGAAAACATTAGATGGACATGAAACAGCATTACAGTTTAGAAAACAATTTCCAAAGACTACACTGGTATTTTGTTCGGGGGTATGCAAGCCGACAGATGAATCATTTAAAACGACTCCATATCGTTATTTGTATAAAAGCTACAGTAGAAAGACCATGATTAAAGAAATGCGTGCTGTTGTGAGAGAAATGAAAGTAAAGCAAGAAATTCCATATATTGTAGGAAGTTATTATTATAACACTGTTCGTTTTGAGCCGGATGATATTATGTATATAGAAAATTTTCGGTATGGAAGTATTATACATCCATACAAGGATGCTGTGGAATATGAATTTGAGGAAAAGCATGACATTACGACAAAAAAGAAATTAGCAGAATTATTTGAGGTGTTACAACCATATGGCTTTGAGTATGCGCATGGCAGTTATATTGTTAATATGAAATATGTTATTAAAATGCCTTCGATTGGAGAAATCAAATTAAAAGATGGTACTATATTAAGTGTAGCGCGTTCGAAACTAAAGACTTTTCGGGCTGCATTTTCAGAGTGGCTCAGTTATAAATATTGATTTTGAGGTAATGTATGAAAGTAATTGATTGTGCTATTTTATTATCAAGCTGCGCAGTAGAAATATATCTAATTTATACATTTTTTAGTATATTTTTTGAGAAAAGGATATATTTTGTTGATAATAAATATAGAGTGTGGGGATATAACCTGATAGCTGTTTTGCTTTTGTTTTTTTGTAATGCCATCGGAAATGGCGATATGAATTTATTTTTATTTCCACTTAGTACATGGTTTTATATTTTAATATTGTTTTATGGGAAGTTTGGAAGCAGATTATTATACTTTTTTATGGCATTTTCAATTATTTGGGGAAGTGAGTGGATTTATGCCATCATACTTGGAGTGGGGAATAATGCTTATAAGAATATGTCACAAATGCCTTTTATGGTATTGTCGCTTAAACTTTTGACATATGTGTTATTTATTGTATTAGAACATTTAATGGGAAAACGAAAAAGAAAAATGAGCAATAAACTATTCATAAATTATTTATGCCTTCCACTTGCCAGCTTTGTTATGATGAATGTAATATTTTATTCTGATATAGATTTCTCATCGGGCACAAAAATAATGATGACAATTTGTTATATATTTATGCTCTTGGGAAATATAATTGTTTTTTATGCATTTAATCAGTATTCTGAAGAAGTGAATAATAATTTAGAAAAACAAATTTTAATAACAAAGCAAAAAGCGGATTTAGACTATTATATGCAAAGAGCGGAAAATGAGGAAAGTCATAATGAATTTGTGCATAATACAAGTCACTATCTAAGAGCAATTGATAAATTTGCACAAATGAAAGATTACGAGAGTATCATTAAAATAATTGGTGAGATTGATAATCAAATGGAAGAACATGAGATAGTTTCATTTTCAAATTATCATGTACTCAATGTTATATTGTCTGAAAAGCAAAAATTAGCAGATGACAATAATATTAACTTTGATATTTTCATAGAGCCAGGCATAATATTAAATATGGTAGAAGATATTGATTTGATAGCAATGATGGGCAATTTATTAGATAATGCATTTCGTGCTGCAAGGGATTGCAAGAATGAGAGGTACGTTAAGTTAAAGATTTATATGCAAGATGTATTGGGGTTTTGTGTTATTAAAATAATAAATAATTTTTTGGGAGATATAGTAATGGATGGAGATCGGTTTATTTCTACGAAAACAGAAAAAGGTATTCATGGACTGGGCATAAGCAGCGTAAATAAAATAGCCGAGAAATATGGGGGCTTTTTATCCTGTAAAGTAAGTGATAATATTTTTGAGGCTGTTTTGTTGTTATCTACGGATAAGTAAATACAGGGAACTCTAAAAAAGGAGCTGCATACTTGGGGTGTCAGCTCCTTTTTTATGTGCATGTTGCCAGATGTATTTGTATTTCGACATTATTTTAAACAGTTATTTACAAAAATGTATGTTCATTTTGCAAAAATCGACTGACCGATTGAAAATATAGTAACAAAACTATAAAATTGTGAAAAAAGGAGATATTACCAAATGAAATCAAAGGAAGAAATAGTATTTTTAGCTAAGGATGTAACAAAACAGTATCGCAAGAAAAATATGGGTGATAGGTTTAATGCACTTGATAAGTTCAATATGACAATACGGCGTGGCGATATTTATGGCTTTGTAGGAAAGAACGGTGCTGGGAAAACAACCCTAATGCGCATACTGACAGGCAGAATTAAGCAGACAAGTGGAGAAATTGAGCTTTTTGGAAGAACAGGCGAGAAAGAGTTATCTGTTTATCGCAGGCGTATTGGTGCTATAATTGAGGCGCCTGCTGTGTATCCTGGAATGACGGCAAGGGATAATTTGGAGGTTTTACGTTTGCAGTGTGGTATGCAGGGGGCAGATTGTATTTCAGATGTATGTAAAATTGTGGGTTTGGAGGATGTCGGGGCAAAAAAGGTTAAGGATTTTTCACTTGGAATGAAACAGCGGCTGGGGCTTGCTATGGCTTTATTAGGTAATAAAGAGTTTCTGGTGTTAGATGAACCGGTCAATGGGCTTGATCCGGAAGGAATTATTGAATTTAGGGAAATTTTAAAAAAAATAAATAAAGAGTATGGAACTACAATATTGGTTTCCAGCCATCTTTTAGGAGAATTAGATCAGATTGCAACCTGCTACGGTTTTATCCATAAAGGAAAAATGGTTGAAGAAATTTCTTCAAAGAAAATACAAGAAAAATGTTCACCTTGTCTGAACATCCGTGTAGATGATGTTCAAAAAGCAAAAATAATATTGGGAAAAATGTTTCCCAAACAGAATTTGGAGATTGTTAAGGGACATAAAATTCATATATATGATTTTTCTGGTGATACAGAAATGATTATGAAAATGTTATTGGAAGATAATGTAAACATAAGAGAAATGACGGTGGAAAGAGTTAACTTAGAAGGATATTATATGTCAGTTATAGGGAGGGGATAGCTTTGAAGGACTTAATGAAAGCAGAATGGTTCAAATTATCAAAATCTTTTGGGTATAAAGTGCTATGTGCGTGCAATATAGCTGCTGTATTTACTACAAGTCTTTTGCTTATAGCTGGAGCAAAAGGAACAGGATATGAGGCCTTTATTATGGCTTTGACATATATTTTACATCATGCAGTTATTGCCTGTTTATTTGCGGCAATTTTTGTATGTAGTGAATTTTCTAACCGTACTTTTGGAATGAGTTTATTATGCGGTTATTCTCGCAAAAAGGTTTTTTTGTCAAAGCTTCTGGTGTTTCTTTTTGGATCGATATGCCTTTTTCTGATATATACAGGCGCTGCCACTATTGTTATGCTAATAGGTAATGGCTTTGGCCAGAAAAATTATTTGGATATTTTATCTTTGTTATTTTGTGGAATATTTGGTTATGCAGCAATGGGAACTGTAATGATTTTCATTGCTGTGATTGCAAAAAAAGCATTTGTGACAGTGGGAATTGGTATTGGAATAACATATGCTTTGCTGTGGGTAGAAACAAATTTTAAAGATGGTTTGTTATCTCTTGTAAAATATACATATTCGTATCAAATCGGGCAGCTTCAATTTTGGGGAGAAGGTTTTTCAATCTGGATGTTTTTGGTGATTGTGATACTTACATTTGTAATAACATTAGCGGGTTCAATATTTATTTTTGATAAAATAGAATTAAAATAAATAAGATTTCGATTTTCGTATATATTATATTGTAAGAAGAACATAATTATGCTATAATTATGCCTAAAGAAAGGAGTGAGCGCCATGCCGCTTATCATGCCCATTAAGGATTTACGAGATACAACAGAAATTTCTAACCTTGCACACAAGGTACAGGAGCCTATTTTTATTACGAAAAACGGTTATAGCGACCTGGTTGTAATGAGCAGTGAATTATATGACAAATTTGCAAGAATAAACCGCATAGATCAGGCAATCTATGAATCTGAGCAGGAAACTGCCAACGGAACACAGGCAGTTGATGCAGAAACGGTTTTTGAAGAATTGGAGAAACGATATTTTGGATAAATACAACGTAAAAATCAATTCAAAAGCAATACGCGAATTGGACAGCATTTACGAATATATTGCTAGTGATAAATTGGAGCCTGAAAATGCGAAAGGCCAGGTTGATCGAATTAAAAAAGCTGTTTTGGGCTTAGCTACATTTCCGCAGTCGCATCAAGAACGCAGTGAGGGCAGATATGCCGGCAAGGGTTACAGACAGTTGTTGATTGATAATTATATTGCTATTTTTCGCATTGATGAAGAACACAAAACGGTATATGTGGTAACAATACAATATCAGGGGCGGAACATATAGCAGCTCAAAGCTGTGCTTGAAACGGAACACTATTCCGTATTTACTGTTGCAAACGGTGAAGTAGTCCTCAATGTAATGTATAAAAAGTATATAAATGTTCGAAAACGATCAGACAATAGTTCTCTCCTTCAGCCGGTCAAGAAACAGTTTTGCCGCTTTTGAGAAAACCTGATATTTTTTTGTAAATAGCATAACATTGGATTGCAGTTTCGGCTCAAGAGGAATAAAGGTCAAAGGATGATCTCCTGCGGTGTTGATCAGGTCGTCAATACAAAGGGCATACCCGATTCCCGCCTCCACCATTAAACCCGCGTTATAAATCAGATTGTAGGTTGCTGCGATCTGCGGCGTTACCAGCTCATCTGAAAAATATGTCGTAATCTTATTGCTGTTTGAGGATTGACTTGGCATGACAAGCGGATATCCGGACAGTTCCTTGAAGGTTATAGATTTGCGTCCGGCAAATTCGGAATCCTTTCTTGCAAGGATGCCCCATGTTTCATAAAACGGGAGTTTCATATAATCATAGTGCGGATTGATTTCGGGCTCCAATAAAAAGCCCATGTCAAGCAGGCCCTTATCCAGCCGTTCGGTGATCGCATCGGCGTTAGAGCTGAAAAAATGGAACTTGATTTCAGGATATTCCATTTGAATCTCCCGAATCAACTGCATGATCCGGTAGGTGCTTCGATGCTCTCCACAGCCAATAAAAACATCGCCTGAAATCGTCTGTTCGTTTTCCCGAAAAGCTGATTCGGTCTTTTCCATCAGCGACATGATTTCCTGCGCACGGGAGCGAAGGTAAGCCCCTTCTTCCGTCAGCGTCACTTTCTTTTTTCCGCGAATCAGAAGCTGCGTTCCCAAGGTGTTCTCCAGATCCATCATTTGCTTGGAAAGCGTCGGCTGCGTGATATGGAGATACTCTGCGGCGCGGGTAATGCTCTGTTCCTCTGCAATGGCAAGAAAATATTGTAACAGGCGTGTTTCAATCATGAGAAATCCCTCCGTTCATAATCATTCCTAAAAACTATGCAAGTACATTCTACATAAATATTTGCTATCCGTCAAGAGGCGGTATAGAATAATAAATGGTAAGGATGTATTTGCATCTAATATTGAAAATATGTGACTGAAAGGAACGATTAAAAACTGCTCATTGAGAAATTCCACTGTGGATTGGAGAAATAACAATAACAATATAAACGGAGGGAACAAGCATGAGGATTAAAAAAGAAATCTGTCAGGAATTTTTAACAGGGGAACGCGCATTATTTGGCAGCGGGTATCTGCGCATAAAAGATACGATTTTTGATGACGGCGAATCGCCATTAAAGGAAAGCCATGACATCGAGCTGTCGGGCAGTATGTTCAAGTGGAAGTATCCGCTGTGGTACTGCAAGGATATAGTGGTAAAAAACTGCACATGGTTTGAGATGGGGAGAGCCGGCGTCTGGTACACAAAACGTATATGCGTGGAGGACAGCGCCATAGAAGCTCCGAAAAATTTCCGTCGATGCGAGGATGTGACACTTAAGAATGTATCATTCTCCAATGCCGCGGAAACTCTGTGGAGCTGTGACAGGGTAACTCTGGAGCAGGTTATGGCAAAAGGGGACTATTTTGCCATGAACAGCAGTAATATGAAGGTTTCCGATCTTACGCTGTATGGAAATTATTCCTTTGACGGGGCAAAAAATGTGGAAATACGCAGCTCGCGCCTGCTTTCTAAAGATGCTTTTTGGAACAGTGAGAATGTAACGGTCTATGATTCTTTTATTTCTGGAGAGTATCTGGGGTGGAACGCGAAAAAACTGACGCTCATCAACTGCACTGTCGAAAGCCTGCAGGGGATGTGCTACATTAATAACCTTGTGATGAAAAATTGCAAGCTCTTAAACACAACGCTTGCCTTTGAATATTCCACTGTCGATGCGGATATAACCGGTAAAATCGACAGCGTACTGAATCCGTCGGGAGGAACTATTCGAGCGGACTATATAGACGAGCTGACTATTGAACGGGATAAGGTCGATCCGGCGAAAACCAATGTGGTCTGCAGGCAGGCGAAACCGATGCCTGTCCGGAGGTGCGTGTGATGAACTTCGCGCATATTTGTTTCAGAATGAGGAAATCACAGCCGACTATATTCAAAAAAGTAATCCGAGGCTATATGTCGTTTCCTCTCAGGCGACTTATCTTGTGTGGATTGATAGCAGCTCTGACAGTTTGCGTATTTAGTATTTTGACTGCTTGCGGTCATAATGCCGGTTTAATAGAGGCAGAAAACAAAGACAGTCGGCTGTCCGATGTTCAAAACAATCAGGATGAAAATGGTTTTATTACTTTATCATCAGAAATTATGGAATGTGAATCCGGTCTTTCTGCCGTGAGATTTGATGGGGATTATGCGTTTGACCGCTTTTTGGAACAAGGGGGTGCGGACACAGACCAAGATGTATTTCGGTTTATCAGCCAATCGTTGATTAGTGAAAGCGCAGATATTCAGATGCAGGCTGAAGGCTTTGGGTGCAGTACGATTTCCATTCAAAATACAGACGGCGGATATTTATTCGGGAGAAACTTTGACTGGCAGAATTGCGATGCGCTGATTACGGCTTCTTATCCGAAAGATGGGTATGCTTCTATTTCTACCGTAAATCTCGGTTTCATTCGGCAAGGAGCCGGCCTTGCCTCATCCATGTTAAGCGATGAAATTCTGACGATTGCGGCTTTGTATGCTCCGTTAGACGGGATGAATGAAAAGGGACTTTGCGTATCTGTCAATATGATTCAGGATAATGCTGATATTCAGCAGGATACGGAAAAGACAGATATTACGACAACAACGGCAATCCGCCTGATGCTTGATCAAGCAGCGACCACGGAAGAAGCAATCGAACTTTTGAAACAGTATGACCTCCATGCTTCCATGAATTATATGATACATTTTGCTATTGCCGACGCATCGGGAAAAAGTGTGGCGGTTGAATATGTCGACAATGAAATGGTTGTTACGGATACGCCTGTCTTAACAAATTTCTATCTTGCGAATGGAGAAAAACAGGGCATTGGAACATCGCAGTCCCATGAAAGATTTGATATTTTAGATGCCGCTGTTACAGAACATGCAAGTATGAGCGTGGCAGAGGTAAAGGATGTATTGGACAGGGTGAGCAAAGACAATTTTGATGAATTTGAATCCACGGAATGGAGTGTTATTTTCAATCAATCTGAACATACGGCGACGTATTACCACAGAGAAGATTATGAAAATGCCTATGCTTTTAAGATTGAAAAATAGCAGTTATGCGCAAAAGGTGTGCGCAAATGGAGGTAAATATGAACTATGCGGGACTGCTGTGGCAGCTATATTGCAAAAAAAAGACGACAAGAAAATCAAAAGAGCAGATCCGAATGTAAAGCAAAGAGGGCTGCATGACTTTGGGGAAAGATCGGCAGACAGTGCGGAGCGTTATCTTGGAAAATATCATGTTGTCCATTCTTCCGGAAGCACCGGGATGCCAAAGTATTTTGTTTATGATGAACAGGCGTGGAAACAGGTGGTATTAGGTGTGATAAGAGGCGCTTTATGGGATCTCTCTTTTCGCTCTATGCTGAAACTGTTTGCCAGCAGACCGCGTATTCTCTATATTGCAGCCACGGACGGAAGGTATGGAGGCGCTATGGCGGTTCATGACGGCATACAAGGCGTCCGGGCAGAGCAGAGGTTTTCGGATCAGATCAGACCGGACAGCAATACAGGGAAAAAAACATTGATTATAAATTGAGGTGCAGAATGTTTGGAAACAATCAGACAATCGAAGAAGTTAAACAGAATATGAAAGATGCCGGTTACACAAAAGAGGAAATCGACGCATTTATTCCGATATGGCAAAGCGGAAATAAACCAGAAAGTATGAGACTGCTTTCAAAACAAAGAAAAGTGTTGCTCCAAAGCATTCATAAAAAACAGGCGGAGCTTGAATGTTTGGAAGGTCTGCTTACGACTGTGAGGGGATAGAGTATGTCACTGTTTTTTCTCCGTGGAATGCTGATCGGTCTTGTATTTGGGGTTCCCGCTGGAGCAATCGGCGTGCTTACCATACAGAGAACACTGGATAGAGGCTTCCTTGCCGGGCTGTTGACAGGTCTTGGTTCCTCTGCTGCCGATCTGCTCTATTCATGCGTTGCTGCTTTTGAGAAATCCTTCCACTTATAATCATTCCTAAATACTATGCAAACACATTCTATATAAATATTTGCTATATGTCAAGAGGCGGTATAGAATAATAAATGTAAAGAATGTATTTGCATCCAATACAGGCAGTAAAGGAGAAGCAGTATGGAAAATAGACTGGAAGTGATACAAAAATTAAAAGAAGTCGGCGTGACAGACGAAATGCTTGTACTCTATCGGCACTGCTGTGATACAAATGATGAAAGCGGTAAGGAAAGGCTGCTGCGGCGATTTTGCGGAATCAAAAAACAAGCGCTTACAGAAGATCGGCAAAGGCTATTCTGTCTGGATTACCTGATGGCAAGAATTGAAAATATGTGACTGAAAAATACGGAGAAAGGGATGAACAAGTCGAAATGAGCACACGTTTTTTATGCGGCAAAAACATCATAAAGAAATTCGGGGATGCCGAAGTGCTGCATGGTATTGATGTGGAGATAAACGAGAGCGATTTTACAGTTGTTATGGGTTCATCCGGCTCTGGCAAATCGACGCTGCTCTATCTGCTCAGCGGGATGGACAAACCGAGCAGTGGCGAGATATTTTATCAGGAAACCAAGATAAGCGGGGCAGCAGAAAAAGAACTTACCCATCTGAGGGCTTCTCAGTTCGGCTTTGTTTTTCAGCGCACACATCTGATCGGAAATCTCACCGTATCGGAAAACATCAAAATGGCAGGCCTGATTGGAGGCCTTTCCGAAAAGGAATGTAAATCCAGAACAACGGAGCTTATCCGGAAAATGAATCTTGAAAAGGTAGAAGCTCATCTCCCATCAGAAGTGTCCGGAGGTGAGGCTCAGCGGACTGCGGTAGCGAGGGCGGTCATCAACCGTCCAGCCGTGATTTTTGCCGATGAGCCGACCGGAGCCTTAAACCGCGCCAATTCCACAGAGGTTCTGAATCTGCTCACGATGCTGAACGAAAACGGGCAAACGGTTTTGCTCGTAACGCACGATAGAGAGTCCGCGCTGCGCGGGAACCGCGTCCTTTATCTGGACGACGGCAGGATAACCGGAGAGCTTTCCCTATCGTATTACAGCGGAAAGGACGCCGGACGGGAAGAACTGCTCGCTGACTGGCTGGAAAGGCATGGGTGGTAGTATGGGAAAATACAAGCTGCTGCTCCGCTCGGTCATAAAAAGGCAAAAATCCACTCTGATTGGTATTTTTTTGCTGGTTTTTATGCTTTCTCTCTGCCTCTTTTCGGCTCTGACCGTTTACATGAGCGGAACGAAGTCAGTGCGTGAAGAAATGGAGCGGCTTGGATTCGGGAATTTCACCGTTTGGGTGAGCGGGCAGCCTGAAAACCTGTCGGAAACTGTTTCGGCGCTTCGGGATGTGGATCATGTTACCGCACAGCCGCTGATTTTTACCGGATATGCCATAAAGGGCAGCCATTCCGATAATGAGGGACAGCTTTTGACGCCGGACGGAACCGTCCCCTATCACTTCATAGATGAGGACGG
>CANRJU010000061.1 GCA_947631075.1 uncultured Lachnospiraceae bacterium | reverse complement strand
GCGCTTCCGAGCCGCCCAGGTCGATACCGTTCTCACCGGCAAAGTCCTCGATGAGCTGGTCGGCGCGGAAGCGCTCGTGGCACTCCTTGCAGTCCATCAGCGGGTCGGAGAAGCCGCCCAGATGGCCGGAAGCCACCCACGTCTGCGGATTCATGAGAATTGCGCAGTCCACGCCCACATTGTACTTATTGCCCTGAATGAACTTCTGCCACCAGGCCTTCTTCACATTGTTCTTGAGCTCCACTCCCAAATTTCCGTAATCCCAGGTGTTGGCCAGTCCGCCATAAATCTCTGAACCCGGATAAATAAATCCGCGGCTCTTTGCCAGCGCCGTGATCTTGTCCATTGTCTTTTCCATCTTTTATTATCCTCCACAATTTACACAATATGTTTCATTGTACTATCTTACCGGCCATTTTTCAAGGAAAGTTTTTATTTTGGAAAAATTTTGGGCAAATTTCATTTCCTATTTTCCCACAAAATGCTATAATAGACCATGCAAAAAATTTCGCGGCCGGGGCGGCTCCCCGTTTTTTGAGACCCCGCGGCGCACGCAAGGAGGCACTGAATGAATAAAAAAGAAATCGCCGAGATCAAGCGGCGGATTACCAAGACTAAATGCAGCTTTACGAGGCTCTGCGGCTGCTATGTGGACGCGGAGAAGCAAAAGAGGCTGACCCTGAAGGAAGCGTTTCTCTCTCTGCCGGAGGAGGAAATGTTCAAATACATAGATATTCTGCGCAAGACCCTCTCCGGCTCCATCGGGCGCACGCTCATCAACATGGAATTTCCCACGGAGCAGGAGACGGCGGAGGACGGCACCCAGCGCTTTCTCATGAAGCTGTTAGAGAGCAAGCTGCAGGACGAGGAGCTGTTAGAGCAGTTCTATGACAAAATCATCGAGCACTATCAGTACCCGGAGAACTATTTTATCATACTGGTCCACGACGCCTACGATATTCCCAAGATCACCACGGACGGCGTGGAGAATTTCGACGCGTCGGAGTATGTGTACGACTATATTCTGTGCAGCATCTGCCCGGTCAAGCTGACCAAGCCGGGTCTGTGCTACAATGCCGAGACCAACCACATCGAGGGCCGGATCCGCGACTGGCTGGTGCAGCCGCCGGAGCTGGGCTTTCTGTTCCCGGCCTTCAATGACCGCAACATGGACATTCACGGGCTTTTGTACTACTCCAAAAATGCCAATGAGCTGGATACCGGCGTGACAGAACATGTTCTGGGATGCCAGATTCCCCTCCCGGCGGGCAGCCAGAAGGAGGCCTTCAACGCCATTGTGGAGGAGTCCTTAGGGCTGTCCTGCGACTACGAAGTGGTCAAGTCCCTCCACGAGAACCTGAATCAGATGATTGCGGAAAACGAGGAAAATCCGGAACCTCTGGCGCTGGACAAAAACGATATGTCAAGGCTGCTCCAGAAAAGCGGCGTGGAGGAGGACAAAATCGAGGCGTTTGAGACCCGGTACGACGAGACGGTAGGAGAAAAGGAGTCCCTGATGGCCGCCAATATCTCCAGCCAGCGCAAGTTCGAGGTGCGCACGCCGGATGTGACCGTCCGCGTCAGCCCGGACCGTACCGACCTGGTGGAGACGCGGGTCATCGACGGGGTTCCCTATCTGATGATTCAGATCAACGATCTGGTGGAGGTAAACGGGATCCAGATCGTATCCGACTTAGTCTCCGACGAGCAACAGTGAGAAACAGACCGTAAAAAACAGCCCATTTCTCACAAGACAGAACTTCCTGTAAGCGAAAAAACAGCGCAGGCTGTACGGTCATTGGCCGTATGGCATACGCTGTTTTTATTCTGTTTCAATTTTTATGCGGTACCGAAATGCATCCGCTTTTCATAAACTGTCTATCTGCCGCCGATTATCCCAACAGCTTTCCATAAACCGTTTACATGCAGCTGATTATCCCAGCAGCTCGTCGGCCAGCGCCTCCATCTGCGCCACGTCCGCCTCTTTCATGGCGGAGCGGATCGTGACCTCATTCTCGCAGAGCGTCATATTCTTCATGGCGCCAAAGGCCTCGCGCATCTTCTTATTCGCAATCGGCGCCCAGCTTCCATTTTCCATAAAGGCAACCTTTTTGTTCTGATAATTCTTGTGTCCCAGGTGATAGATGAAATCCTGCACAATGGGGAACAGGCCGCCGTCATAGGTAGCGCACGCCACCACCAGCTTGTCATAGCGGAACGCGTCCTCGATGGACTCCGCCAGATCCTCTCTTGCCAGATCGCAGACAACCACCTTCTTAGCGCCCTTCGCGGTAAGGATCTCGCCTAACTTCTCAGCGGCCTTTGCCGTGTTGCCATGAATAGAGCCGTAGGCGACCAGCACGCCGTCATCCTCTGCCTCGTAGCTGCTCCATGTCGTATACTTTCCAATATAGTAATCCAGATCCTCCATCAGAATCGGTCCGTGCAGCGGACAGATTGTCTGAATGTCTAACTTCGCCGCCTTTTTCAGCAGGGCGGACGCCTGCACGCCGTATTTGCCCACGATATTAAAGTAATACCGTCTCGCCTCGCAGGCCCAGTCCTCATCCGTATCCAGCGCGCCGAACTTGCCGAACGCGTCTGCCGAGAATAGCACCTTTTCCGTGGATTCGTAACTCACCATAACCTCCGGCCAGTGCACCATAGGAGCCATGACAAAAGTCAGCGTATGGCCGCCCAGCTCCAGGGTATCGCCCTCAGCCACTACAACCGTCCTTCCTTCCAGGTCAATATCAAAAAACTGCGGCATCATGCCGAACAGCTTGGCGTTGCTCACCATCTTGATCTCCGGGTACTTGTCAAGAAGGGCCAGAATGCTTCCCGAGTGATCCGGCTCCATGTGGGAAATCACCAGATAATCCGGCTTTTTCCCGGACAGCTCCGCCTCCAGATTGGCAAGCCACTCCTCGGTCTTTCTCGCGTCCACCGTATCCATGACGGCAATCTTCTCATCCAAGATCAGATATGAGTTATAGGATATGCCGTTGGGCACAATGTACTGGCTCTCAAACAGGTCGATCTCCTTATCGTCCACGCCAATATAGCGAATTGCGTCAGAAATTGTCACTTTCATTTTCCATCCTCCTTATTTTAATCCTTATTTACGAGCGGACATAGTTCGCTTTCCGTGATCGCTACATATACGAAAATAGAATACCACTATACACCAATAAAATCAATAGCCTGCTTCTGAAATACCTGCCTATCTCGCGCCTTCTTTTTTAAATATAACTACAATGGTCTTTAGCAGTATTTTTATATCCAGCCCAATGGTCCAGTGATTGATATACTCCGTATCCAGCGCCACCACATCCTCAAAATCCGTGATGTCGCTGCGCCCGCTCACCTGCCACATACCGGTCAGCCCCGGCTTGATCGACAGGCGGCTCCTGTGGTGATAGTGATACTTCTCCCACTCGTCCACTGTGGGCGGCCGCGTGCCCACCAGGCTCATGTCTCCTTTTAAAATATTGAAAAACTGCGGGAACTCATCCAGGGAATACTTGCGGATAAAATTGCCGATTCCCTTTCCCGACCCTTTTTCACTGCCGATAATTCTCGGATCGTCCTTCATCTTGAACATCATGCCATCGGACACGTCGTTCTGCGCCTCCAGCTCCGCCTTGCGCTGCTCGGCGTCCATATACATACTCCGGAATTTATATATTTTGAACATTTTTCCGTTCCGTCCCACTCGCATCTGCGAGAAGAAGATCGGTCCCGGCGACTGAATGTAAATCATCGGAGCCAGCACCACAAACAACAGCCCTGTTATGATGCAGCCCGCCACTCCGCCGAGAATGTCCATCATTCTCTTTACAATTACGTCCCTTGTCCGCAGGATATTAGCCGTTATGGTGACTACGGTACACCCGCCCACCTTCTGCAGCACCTGCTTCTGACTGGCAAACTCCTCGATACTGCCGACCCGGATATGGACGACCATGCTCATGTCCATCAGAATATCCATGAGTTCTTTCTCATAGGCGTCATCTGCGGACAGATCCAGAAATACCTCGTCCACCCAGTCGCGGCAGATATATTCCGCCGCCCCCGCGCGGTCGGACACGACAGGGATTCCGTCAAATTCTTTCTCTTTTACTTCCTCCTCCATCAAAATGACGCCGGTAATCTTAAAATCGCCGTAATTCGTCTTTTGAATTAAGGGAAGCACCTTCTCTACCCGGTTTCGGGTCGTAATCAGCACCAGGGATTTTCTGCCCTCGTTCTCCATAATCCTCTTGCGCAGTACATACTTGCGTATGCTTCTGAACAAAAAGCTGAGCGCCCAGTAGTACAGAGCCGTCGTGACCAGCACCAAACGTGAAAATGTCTCCGCCTGCCGGATCACAAACAAATAAAATACGATTGACAGCATGACGACAGCCACGGTCTGAACCGTATTCATAAATTCCTGGTAATATCCTCTCTTTAGTACATTGTGAAAACTACGCAGCGTAACCATAAAAAATATCTGCAAAAGAGCCCCTACTATGGCCACATTGCGGTATAGCACGCTGATATAGGGATTGACAATTCCATGCCTCATCACACAGGCCAGCCAGAACGCGGCCTGAAAACACAGCAATTCGATCAGCATGAAATCCAAATGCTTCATGAGCCCCTGCGATTTTCGCCTGTACAACGGGATTCCCTCCTCTTTGCTAAAATATTTGTTAAAATGATTTCCGGTTATATAAATTTATTATATAATTATTTTAATACTTTATTTTCTGAAAAAAAGGGAGAAGGCCCCAGCCTTCTCCCCATCTGGTATCAATGCCGCAATTACTTAACTTTGCCCTTGAATCCAGCCTTCTTCAAAGCCTTCTTGAACTTCTTCAGTTCTTTCTTGGACATTTTGCCTGCTTTGATGGTCATTTTCTTGGTGTTAACACCCTTGAAAGCGCCCTTCTTGACGGTAATGGACTTCTTGCTGTTGATAACAATAGTCTTTACCTTCTTAGCACCAGTGAATGCTCCCTTCTTGATAGTCTTAACTGTTGCAGGAAGAGAAACCTTGGTTGCTTTCTTGCAGTTAGCAAATGCATTAGCATCGATGGTTGTAACTTTGTACTCTACGCCGTCAATCTCAACGGTGCTGGAAACCTTTACAGATTTCTTTGTAGAAGTTACCTTGCTGATTGTTGCGTTACCACTTGCTGTTGTCTTTACCTTCTCTTTCACACCGTTGTTGGTTACTGTTGCAGTCTGCTTGGACGGCTCTACATCCGGCTCAGCAGGACTATTAGTAGCAGCGCCTGCTACAGCAGCAGAACCTAATGTAAGAGCAGCAGCTAAAGTACAAACCAACACTTTCTTCATTGCCTTAATCACTTTTAGTATCCTCCTTTCTCCTTTATTTATATTGAGAAAACCGGACAATCCAAAGATTCCCCGGTGAACTCACCGGTTCCGGCATTCTACTCCTTGTAATAGTACTGGTTGGTATAATATTTACCTCCATACCCCCCCGTGTAGTACTTTCCGTAGTATCTGCCGTATTTGCCATATCTCTTGGCATAATAACCGCCCTTGCCGCCCTGTACGCGGTTCAGAACGATTCCTAACAGCGGGCATCCCGCTCTCTCCAGCTGGCGGATTGAATTCTTCACAATGCTCTTGGAGGTGATTCCGCCTCTCACCACCAGAATCGCGCCATCGCACAAGTACCCGATCCGCTCTCCGTCGGAAACCATGTTCAGCGGAGCCGAGTCGACAAATACATAACGGTACTTCTCAGCCATATAGTCTAGCATCTTCTCAAAGCGCTCACTCTCCAAAAGCATGGACGGGTTGATGACGTTGTCCGTGTTGGGCAGTATGTCGCCATTTTCCCACTGAGTCTGCAATATGGCTTCTTCTATCGGATAATCTCCGGCAAGGTAATGGGACGTACCCTTAATCTTGCCTTTCTTTTCCTGCGTGATCTCATACTTGTCAGCCATGACCGACTTTCTCATGTCGGCGTCCAGCAGAATCGACGGCGTGCCCGCCTCTGCCATCTGGCGCCACAGCTGCATGGCCACAAAACTCTTTCCCTCATCGGGCATGGTGCTGATGATCATAATCTTCCGTATATCGGTGCCCAGAAAACTGATATTGACACGGAGCCGGTTGACCGCCTCCTCCATAGCGTAAGGAAGCTCTGGCATGTTTCCTACATTAACCTTGTTCATTTTTCTGCTTCCTCCTGATCTTTCTGCGCTTTGCCTTTTCCTTGCTGATCTCCTTCTCCTTCTTGTCGGAGATAGCCTCCACGTCGCCCTCCGGAATCACCGTCAGCGGCATGACGCCGAATGTCTTTTCTACATCCTCGGCCGACTTGAGCGTATCGTCTGTCACAAAGAAGAATGTGAGAACGCCCAGTACCAGCACTAAGGCAATCAGCGCGCCAATCGCCGTATTCTTAATCAGGCTCGGCGAACTCTTTTCCTCCGGCAGAATCGCTTTCTCCGCGATGTTCGGCTCAGAGGTATCCATCAGCTCCGGCAGTTCCTTCACCGCCTTCTCAGCCAGCGCGTTGGCAACAATCTGCGCCTCCTCCGGACTGGTGCTCTCTACGGTCACCGTCAGGATACGCGTATCGGTAATGGTGGAAATAGTCACCATACTCAGCAGTTCTTCATAGGTGTAAGGCAGTTTCTCCTCTTTGATTATTTCCTCAAAGATCGGACGAACCTTCAGCAGTTCCTCATAGTCCGACGAAAGAGAAGTACCAATGTTCAAGTCGGTCAGATCCACGATGGAATCGCTGGACGCCGACACCATGTACAGCTTCGAGGTCGCTGTAAACTTCGGCGTGATCAAATATATCGTAATAAGACCCGCAATCAGCGCTCCTATAATAAATGTGGAGAGGATGAGGACCCATCGGCTGCGGTAATAGAACAGCAGCTCCACCAGATCGATCTCAAATTCATCTTCTCTCTCATTGTTAATCGGGGTAATGCCCGTCTGTTGTTGACTCATCAAAACTTCCTCTCTATTCCGTTGGTTTCAAGCCGTACAGATCCGTCATAACATCTACCAGGGAATCGGGATCAAGGTAAAACTCCGCGTGATCAATGCCGTCATGCAACGCCTGCCCGATCTTCGATGTGCCCTCGAACTGGCGAATCCCGGTATTCTCTCCCTCCGACATGGATTTTGTCATTCGTGACAGTTGTCTGCCTGTAATATCGGTAACAGCCACATCCTGTAGCTGCTGGTATAGCCGGTTCACAAACGTAGGATCTTCATCCGCCATCTGCTTAGCTTTCTCCAGGAATTTTTTCATGTATTGGTTCTGCCGCTTCATGCGGGAAATATTTTCCTCATCTCCCACGTTAAAACGGTCATGGATAAACGTATACGCCTGCTCATCCGTTAAAAGTATAGTTTCACCTTGTGTCAAACTTTTGTCAACTTTGGAAAAGTCATCTTCTATCGTAACTTCTATGCCGCCTACCGCGTGGTTCAGCTGCGCGATGGCGTCCATCGTCAGGGAATAATATCCATCGATGGGAATCTTGCCGAGCAGATCTGACACGGCCTCTACCGTGTTCTCACAGCTCTGCTCCTTGGTGCCGCCGTACCAGTGCGCGGTACAGAGCTGCATCTGCGAAGTGGCCACGCCCTTGCCGTTCCGGCCTAACAGTCTAATCTTGGTCATCGTGTCCCGGTTGAACTGGATAAACCCGTAGGTGTCATCCGTCTTGTCCAGTACGATGAGAAGCAGAAAATCCGCCATGGAGCCCCGGTACTCGTCTCCCTCAGCTTCCTCATTGCCGGAGGCGTCTGTTCCCATAAATAAATAGGTCTCAAAATCGTGGTAATAGTTGTATTTGTCGCCGTTCAACTTGATGGTGCCCTCTGGCTCCTCCGTCTCGGCTAACGGGTCATCGGCAAAGATGTTGTCATTGTTCATGGCCGTGTCGGAAGCGGGCTCAGATCCGCCCAGCTGCCGGAGCACAAACCACAATCCGGCCATCAGGACAATCATGCCCACCAGAAGCAGAACGAGCTTCATCTTTTCCTTTTTATACATATGCGCCCAACAACCTTTCTCCCAGTTCATCAATGGACTTCAGCACATCGCCGCCCGACTTCTCTTTCAATACAGCCCTGCCATCCGCCAGGTTCGGCTTGCGGTACTCCGTGTTGTGGCAGTCGCTTCCAAGAAGCACCGGAAATCCTGTATCAATAAACTTCAAGTTGAACTTCCTCTTTTTCCTGTCCTGAAAACTCCCCGCATTGATCTGCGCGTACAGGGGAAGTTCAAAAACCTGCTGCCATATGGACTTATCCTTCTGAAACGGATAATATCGCTCTATATGGGCCAAAATAACGGTTAACTTCTGCTTTTTAATAATTCTGGAAATATCCTCGTACATGCTCTTTGTCCACTGCGCAAAAGGCATCTCCAGCAGAATCAGTGATGTACCCTCCAGACAGAGGCTCGGAAGCAGATCCGCTTTTCCCATCTCCGGAAAATAATACACCTCGGCGCCGACGATAATCTTCGGCATCCAGTCCTCTCCCTGAGCTCTCTGCTGATCCGCGAAATCACTCACTTCCGCAAAACTCTCGGACCGCTTCTTCAGGAAATGGGATACAGAATCGCTGTCCGCATAAAAATGGGGAGTCGCTACTACTGTCTCAACCCCCTGCTGATGTTCCATCTTGAGCAACCGGGCCGTTTCTTCCATATTCCTGCTTCCGTCGTCTATGCCTGGAAGTATATGAGAATGGAAATCAATCACCCGATCACCTCCTGCTACTGATCCTAATTTCTTTTTACATGCTGTATTTTACCCCGACTTTAATATTATGTCAATATCTAAATATTACAAAAAATGAGGATATTATAACATGACTTTGGGATATAATTTCCAAATATTCCAATCAAATAGAAAAAAAGAGCGGCGATACTTCCGCCCTGGAAGCAACTTCGCTTTGGAAATGCTTCCACTCTGAAAATATTTCCGCTCTCTCTATTCTTTTTATTTATCCATATATATGTAATATAGGTAAAATCCGGTTTAGTTCGTAATCGTCTCCTGGGTCTCCTTGTCAAAGAGGTGAATCTTGGAAGCATCCAGCGCGATCTTGATCGTATCTCCCGGACGGGCCGTCGTACGAGGATTCACGCGCACGGTAATGTCATAGTTCTCTACCGTAAAGTACAGGAATACCTCTGCGCCCAGCATCTCGTATACTTTGACGGTTGCCTCCAGAGTGGTCTCCGGGGAGTTGCTGATGAACATCTCCTCATCCTTGATATCCTCCGGACGGATACCAAAGGTAACGGTCTTATCCTTGTAGCCGGCATCCAGAAGCTTCTTAGCCTTAACCTCCGGCAGCTTCACGGAATTGGAACCGAACATGAGAACTACGTCGCCGTCAGTCTCTACTACCTTGGCGTCGATGAAGTTCATCTGCGGAGATCCAATGAATCCTGCCACAAACAGGTTTTTCGGTCTCATGTACAGGTCTAACGGAGAATCTACCTGCTGAACCACGCCGTCCTTCATAACCACGATACGGGTTCCCAGTGTAAGGGCCTCGGTCTGGTCATGGGTTACATAGATGATCGTGGTCTCCAGTCTCTGATGGAGCTTGGAAATCTCAATACGCATCTGTACGCGGAGCTTCGCGTCCAGGTTGGAAAGGGGCTCATCCATCAGGAATACCTTAGGATTACGCACAATAGCACGTCCCATGGCAACACGCTGTCTCTGTCCACCGGAAAGAGCTTTCGGCTTGCGGTCTAACAAGTGCTCGATATCAAGGATCTTAGCTGCCTCATGTACCAGGCGGTCAATCTGATCTTTCGGGGTCTTGCGGAGCTTCAGACCAAACGCCATGTTGTCGTATACCGACATATGCGGGTACAACGCGTAGTTCTGGAATACCATTGCAATATCACGATCTTTTGGTTCTACGTCATTGACCAGTTTGTCCCCAATCCAGAGCTCGCCGCTGGAAATCTCCTCCAGTCCGGCGATCATACGAAGCGTCGTCGACTTTCCACATCCGGACGGACCTACGAAAATGATGAACTCCTTGTCCTCGATCTCCATGTTGAAATCCTTCACCGCGTGGAATCCGTTCGGATACACTTTATTGATGTTTTTCAATGATAAACTTGCCATTTTTATTCCTCCTAAATTTTTTTGTAACATCTGAAATATATAATACACTATTTTCTTCAAAAACTCTATATTCAATTTTCATAAATTATTCACTCAACTTTTGTGAAAATTGCCTAAAAAATGCCTCATTTTCCTCCAAAGCCCTCTCCCATCACCTCTCTGGCGTCCGAAATGACCACAAATGCCCCCTTATCCTGCTCTCTCACCAGGCGGAGCACTCTCGCGGATTCTTTCCTCGTCACGGCGCAGACTAACACTTTTTTCTCCCGGCCGGAATACATTCCCCGGCCATTGAGGGCCGTCACGCCCCTTCCGATCTCCCCCATGATGGCGTCCGCGATCTGCCCCGGAAAATCCGAGATGATATACAGAAACTTGGCGAATTTCAGTCCCTCAATAAGCCGGTCCATGACTTTTGACGTGACAAAGACCGCTACAATGGAATACAGCCCGATCTGTATGCCGAACACCGCCATGCCCAGAACCACAATCACGCCGTCTAACATGCCCAAAAGGGCCGGATAGCCGCAGCAAAAATGCTGGAGAATGACCGCCATCAGGTCAGTGCCGCCGGTGGAGGCCCCGCGGCCGAACACCAGCCCCAGTCCGGTTCCATTGAGGGCTCCTCCCAGAATCGCCGCCATCAGATAATCCCCATAGGCCACGGGACCTTCAGGCAGCACCGCCAGCCCCAGCGAGAGGCACAGCGTGGCAAAAGCCGTCTTTTTTACATATTCTCTCCCCCAGATCCGGCCGGCAATCAGAAACAGCGGGATGTTGAGCGCGAGCGTCACCGCCCACAGGGGAACCGGGACAAAGGCCCGCAGCAGAATACCCGCCCCTGAAAATCCCCCGGTCACCATGGACATGGGCTCGTAGATCAGGTTGATTCCCGCCGCCATAAGAAAAGTGCCTGCGGCAATGACGCCATAGGCACCGATTTCACTTCTCCCGAATTTTTTCATTCCCATTACCCCGCAGCTTCTTTTTGATATTATAATCGTCCATTTTGCGGTTAAATATGCGTTTTCTGAAAAAATGGGAATTGGGGATTCTCACGAAAAATTTGTAAACAGCTCCCAGATGAATCCGGCTGATCCACCCCGGCACATGGACATTGTCCCGCATGATCAGCGGAAGAATGCTCCCGATCACCAGACAAATCCTGGCGTTGACCTTTCCCTTATTGTTCTGCAGCCACTCCTCCTGGCTGGTGCTGTCTAAGGACAGAAGAATGACGTCCGGCAGTTTCGTGTTGATATCGTTGATGAGCGCCTCCTCGGCCACGCCTCCGTCGGCCACATAGACGCCCAGCACATTCTCCCTGGGAAAGTGCCTGGACATATAGTGGTAGACGCTCTTTGCCTCTTTTTCATTCCGCAATACCAGATAACAGGTCTTGTTCCCCAGGCTCAGAAGCTCCGTCATCCCACGGAGACTCTTGTAGTCTACCACCATGCCCGCCGTCTCCAGCACCTCCACATGGTGGGCGGAGAGAATCGTCCTCTCCCCCGGCAGCACCAGATCCGCCTGGGATAACACCTGCTTCACCAGCTCGTTCTCATCGTACATATCAATGTAGTCCAGAGAGATGACATGAATCACATTCAGAACGTCGTCGGCCAGATAGGCGGCCACTTCGGCCTGCAGATTCTCCTGGGTCATCAGATCCAGTTCCAGATCCATAATGCGCACTCTGGTTCCCATATCCCTCTCCTCCTTACATAAATAATGTCCGCCCCGTCACAGGGCGTCGTCTGTCCCCAGCACGATCTCGATATCCGCCCCATTGGTCAGCTCCGACGTCGCCTTCTC
>CANRJU010000060.1 GCA_947631075.1 uncultured Lachnospiraceae bacterium | reverse complement strand
ATCAAGCTCAAGGCCGGCATCTTCGGCGCGGAGCCGTGGACCGAGGAAATGCGGCATGACATCGAGGAGTCCCTCGGCATCAAGGCATACGATATCTACGGGCTCACCGAGATTTCCGGGCCGGGCGTGTCGTTCGAGTGCTCCGAGCAGACCGGCATGCACATCAACGAGGACCACTTTATCGCGGAGGTAATCAACCCGCAGACCGGCGAGGTGCTGCCGGACGGCGAAAAGGGCGAGCTGGTATTTACCAGCATCACCAAGGAGGCGTTCCCGCTTCTCCGCTACCGCACCCGCGATATCTGCGTGCTGTCCAGGGAAAAATGCTCCTGCGGCCGCACCCATGTGAAGATGTCCAAGCCGATGGGGCGCAGCGACGACATGCTCATTGTCAAGGGCGTCAACGTGTTCCCGTCCCAGATTGAAACGGTGTTAATCAATCAGGGCTTTGCCGCCAACTACCAGATCATCGTCACCCGTGTCAAGAACAGCGACCAGATCGAGGTACAGGTAGAGCTCACGCCGGTCATGGCGGCAGACGCCACCTTCAACCGCGAGCAGGCAGCACAGAAGCTGGTGGCTGGATTGAAGGCAATGTTAGGCATCTACGCGAAGATCACGCTGGTCGAGCCAAAGGCAATCGCCCGCAGCGAGGGCAAGGCCGTGCGCGTCATCGATAAGCGGAATCTGTATTGATGAATACCTGCAATCAGAACCGGAAATCCCGCTTTCCCTCGTGAATATTGGCGATATACTCTCTCGCCTTTTCCTTTACGACCGGATTCGTGATGACCTCCAGCTGCTCCTCGATGACCTTCTCGCCCTTCGCCTTTGTATCCGGCGAGGCGTAATCCTCCAGGTACTCCTTCAGCGTCATCAACGCATTGGGCTGGCAGCAGTTGACGATCTGGCCGGATTTGAGCAGCTTCATGAACCGGTCGCCCGTGCGTCCCTCTCTGTAACAAGCCGTGCAGAAGCTGGGGATATAGCCCATGCCGAGCAGCCAGTTCACCACCTCGTCCAGCGTGCGGCGGTCGCTGACGTCGAACTGGGCGGAATTTTCTTCCTCCGGCTCCTCCTCCACATATCCGCCCACGCTGGTACGGGAACCGCCGCTGATCTGGCTGATGCCCAGATCCAGCACCTTTTCCCGGCTCTTCTGGGACTCTCTCGTGGACACAATCATGCCAGTATAGGGAACGGCAATGCGGATAACGGCCACAATCTTCTGGAAAATCTCATCGGAGATGCTGTTGTCAAACTCATTCGGGTCGATGTCGTCCGCCGGACAGACTCTCGGCACGCTGATAGTGTGGGGACCCACGCCGTATTTGGCCTCCAAGTGCTCCGCGTGCATGATAATTCCCACTAATTCATAGCGGTACATATCCAGTCCGAACAGCACGCCGCAGCCCACGTCGTCAATGCCGCCGTCCATCGCGCGGTCCATCGCCTCGGTGTGGTACGCGTAATCCTTCTTCGGTCCCGTCGGGTGGAGCTTCTCATAGGCCTTGCGGTTGTAGGTTTCCTGGAACAAAATATAAGTTCCAATGCCCGCCTCTTTCAGCTTTCTATAGTTTTCTACAGTTGTGGCGGCAATATTTACATTGACACGGCGGATCGCGCCGTTTTTGTGCTTGATGCTGTAAATAGTCTTAATGCTGTCCAGTATGTACTCAATGGGGTTATTGACCGGGTCCTCGCCCGCCTCGATGGCCAGACGCTTATGCCCCATATCCTGCAGGGCGATGACCTCCTGCCGGATTTCCTCCTGGGTCAGCTTTTTTCTGGCAATGTGCTTGTTCTTCATATGATAGGGGCAGTACAGACAGCCGTTGACACAGTAATTGGACAGATACAGCGGCGCGAACATCACGATGCGCTTTCCGTAAAATCTCTCCTTGATTTCCTTGGCCAGTTTCTCAATCTCCCGGTTTTCCTCCTCCAGCTCGCACTCCAGAAGGACCGCCGCCTCCTTGTGGCTGACTCCCTTCATCTTGCGCGCTTTTTCCAAAATGGCGTCGATTACCTCTTTGTTGTTTTTGTTCGCCTGGGCGTATGCCAGGGACTCCTGAATCTCCGCGTCGTTGATAAACTCATCCGCAACGCTGGATTTTGGATCATACTTAAACATGTTTTCCTCCATTCCGCCTGTCACAGCTAGTTTTTTATTTCATGATGCTGAGGGAAAAATATTTGCCCCCATAATTATGAAACTTCCTTATTAAATTATTTGGTGGCGTACACCGTCTTTGTGCTGACTCCCTGAATCATTCCCAGCTTGCCTGAAAGGGTGCTGATAGAATCATGATCCGCGTCGATAATGACGCTTATGACCGACACGCCCCTCTCGCGGTACGGCACTCCCATACGCCCCACAATATAAGCCCGGTACTGGTGCAAGAGCTCATTGATTCTCTCCACGGCCTCGCCGTCCTCCACAATAATTCCAATCAGTGCAATTCTTTTTTCCATAATATACCTCATTTCTATGTAATCACAGTTCTCTCGAATCGTGTTATTCTTTCGCTCCAAAACAAATTGCCAAGGCCCATTTCTAAAAATTTACGCGACGGGACGATACGAAAAAAATAAGCGCCCCGGTTGACCCAAGGCGCAGTTATAGCATAATAAAACTATCCCTACCGCCTTCCTGCTCAGGACGAACCTTTGCATGTCAGCACGATTACAAAAACAGTTTATCACATATTTTCTTTTCTATCAAGCCCAAACGTGTTATACTTAAAAAAGCTACTTAAAAAAGCAATATTTACGCGCTTTTAAAAAATCCAACACGGGAGGAATCACATATGAGCAGACGAATGAAAGACCTTCTGGCCCTGTACAAAGACATCGCCAGCCAGTCCTGGACCCCGGAGGAGGCCCGGACGCACCGGGAGCGGCTCCTCGTGCAGATTCAGTTTTTCCAGCACGAGCGGCTGATCCATCTGATCGTCACCGTGCTTTTTGCCCTGCTGACTGTCATCACGCTATTTGTCAGCCTTGTAGTGGCGCAGCCGCTTCTTTTGGTGCTGTTCGCTCTCTTTATGATCCTGCTTGTACCCTATATAAAGCATTATTATCTGCTGGAAAATGGCGTCCAGCAGCTATACCAGTACTACGACGCGCTGGATTCCATGGTTATTTAACCATGGTTATTTAGCGCTTCCACAGGCGACGCTGGATTCTATAATCATTTACTTCCGCAGGCGACGCCGGATTCTATGGTTATTTAGCGCTTCCATAGGCGACGCCGTTTTTCAGCTTGACTTTCTTGCGCTCCATCAGTTCAGATACCGTCAGTATGTCGTATCCGTTCTCCTGCAGCCACGGAATGACGTCCTTCATGGCCTCCGCCGTGGACCCATGAATGTCATGGACCAGAATGATGTCGCCATCAGAGACCGTCTTTTTGACCGCCTTAAATACCTTTTTCGCGTTCAGCGTATCCCAGTCCCGCGTGTCGATGCTCCACAGAATCATGGGATATTTCAGTTTTTTCCGCATGACGTCGCTGATTGCTCCGTAGGGCGGCCGCATCAGCTTGACTTTATACCCGGTTATCTTTTTCACTTTGGCAATGGTTCTGCCATTTTCCTTGTTGACATCCTTCATGGACATCCGGGACAGATCCGCATGATCCCACGAGTGGCTGCCGATCTCGCAACCCAGCTTCAGCTCTCGTTTCAGAATGTCCGCGCATGCGGACGCGCGGTTCCCCAGCACGAAAAAGGTAGCGTGCGCGTCGTATTTCTCCAAAAGGTCAAGAATCTTCGGCGTATAAGACGTGCTGGGCCCGTCGTCAAAGGTAAGAGCCACCGCCTTGGGCCGTGGTTTCGGTTTCGGCTTGCCAATGGCGTCCTTCGAAAGCGTCGGAACCGCGGCCGCCGCCGATGAAATTCCCGCGTCCTGCCCTGTTGCCTCAGGCGCATCGGCCGATATATCATCTCCCGTAGCTGTTGGCGTGGCTGTTGCCATGGCTGCTCCTGTGGCATTTACTGTCTTTTCCGGATCCTTGCTGCTGTTCCTCCCCGCGCGGATGCTAAATATCAAAAAGAGAATGACCGCCAGCACGACCACTGCTCCGCCCACGATAATTACCGGATTGACGGTCGGCCTCTTTTCATATCTACTGCTGTAGTATCCCAGTTTTTCCTGACGTCCCCGATTTCTTCTTCTGGACGCGGCCCGGCGTCTTCTATTTCTTGCGTTGTATCCTTTCATATAATCACTCATACCCTTACCTCTTTTCAGTCATTTTAATCTCCATTCCGGAGCGTTTGCGCAACGGAGCGAACCATGTCTGCTCTAGCGTTCTGTCTCACTGTCCTCCACATCCGCGTTTTCCACTGTGGAAAGCGGCTTCTTATTCCGGTAATAATCCGTATCCGCCGGGATGTCCTTTTTCGTAAGCCGCCTCGCGCACCAGCGGCTCACCATGCGGTAGAACACGGCAAAAACCGGCACGGCGCAGACCATGCCCACCAGCCCGAACAGCGATCCAAAGAACAGGATGGAGAACAGAATCCAGAAACTCCCCAAACCAATGGAATCTCCCAGAATCTTGGGCCCCATCACATTACCGTCAAACTGCATCAATATGATAATGAGGATCAAAAAGATCACTCCCTTGAACGGATCCGCGATAAATACCAGGATCGCGCTGGGGATGATGCCCAGGTATTGCCCGAAAAACGGTATGAGGTTGGTCACACCGATAATCACGCTCACCAAAACCGTGTACGGAATGTTCGCGATGCTCATTATAATAAAGGTAAGTACCCCCACCAGCAAAGAGTCGATGATTCTGCCGACAATGAACTTGGCAAAGACCGTATGTACCTCCCGCAGCACATCCAAAAGTGCGTCCGCGTGCTTCACGGAAAACACGGCGTACAGGATCTTCTTGGCCTGGGCGCAGAAATTTTCCTTTCCCGCCATGAGGTAGATTGAAACGATCAGGCCAATAAATACGTTCACTACTACATTTACCGCGTTCATAATGCTGTCGGTAATCACGGTCAGGAGCTTGTTGCTGTTGGGCAGAAGGTCGTCCCGCAGCCATGTGAGGAGCTTCTCATACACCGTGGAAGAAAGGCGCTCAAAATACTCCGCGTACTGGGGATTGGCCTGAAACTTCTCATCGCCCCAGACAATGATGTTCCGGTAATACCCAGGAAGATTGCTCACCAGGCTGGATATGCTCTCAATCACCTCCGGCACCACTAACATGAGCAGTCCGAAAATCACCAGCAGAGCCAGAAGAAGGACTATCGTCACAGAAATCCCCCTGGCTGCTCCCCTTGCCATCTTTTCATTTTTTTTCACGATCTTCTTCATCAGCGGCTCAAACAGAAAGCGCTCCATCCGGTCCACCAGAGGACTGAGAAGGTACGCTATAATGAGGCCTATATATACCGGCGTCAGGGCGCTGTTCACAGAGGACAGAAATCCTGCTCCGTTCAGGGCGCCTATGTTGAGCAGCGTCCAGACTACAAGTGTAGCCGAGGCCGCCAGAAAGAGCGTAATGCCTAAGTACCAGTATTTTTTTAATTTGGGGTCCAGTTTCTTCATTGACTCACCCTTCCATTACTCAATAATCGTTATCATGGATTATTGTATCACAGAGAATTTCAAAAAACAACCGGAACCCCAAATCTTTTATTTGCATTTAATTTGCAAAATTTTTACATTTTATGCCTTTCCTTTATTACTTCATCTTGGACCGGAACACAAGGCTGGCAAGATACCCGATAATCAGCGCCCCGGCTATTCCCACGGCGGCATTTTCCAGACCACCGTAGAACGTCCCGATAAATCCCTGGGAATCCACGGCCTCCTTCACGCCCTGAAAAAGCAGGTTGCCAAATCCGATCAGGGGCACGGTAGCTCCCGCCCTGGCCCAGTTTTCAAAGGGCTCATACAGCCGAAAAAAGCTCAGGATTGCCCCCGCCACCACCAGGCCTACCATAATGCGCCCCGGCAGAAGTTTTGTATTGTCCATCACAAGCTGCACGACAGCGCATATGGCGCCGCCCGCCAAAAAAGCAATTAAATAATCCATCTTCTCACACCTTTCTCTCGCTGCCGGATACCGATTCCAGCATGACCCCATGGGCAATGCCCGGTATGGAGTTGCCCTCGTTGAAGCTCACCGTAGACAACAGCGCTCCCGTGGGTACGAAAAGCACCCGCTTCCACTCGTTCCTGCGCATTTTATCCAGAATATAGCCGCACAGGGTGATGGCGCTGCAGCCGCAGCCGCTCCCGCCCGCGTTGGTATCCTGCTCCTCGTTGTAATAAATTTCCGTGCCGCAGTCAAAATGCTGCGGCTCTATATTGTAGCCGTATCCTTTCATCATCTCAATCAGAATCCGCTGCCCGATGGTTCCCAGATCCCCGGTGACGATCCGATCGTAATAATCCGGCTGTATGCCGAGGTCCCGGAAGTTGTGGAGCAGCACGTCCGCTGCGGCCGGGGAAGTTGTCAATAAGGAACAACAAATTTATGAAATTTTCATTTTCTACCTATTTAAATGTCATACTTTTGTATTGAACAAAAAGCACTCTTTTCTCTAAATCCCGTTACATTTGGCTCTAATATTTCCCAACACTTCGCCAATTCGTCCCGAAACCGAAATTTAATACTTATTCTTTTGTCCTCATGCACATAAATGGTATCAACCAGTTCCAGAAGAACTTCTCTGGTCAGATGCTTTATAAATGACATCACAAAATCATTAACATATACATCTCCGATCACTTTCTGCTCCTCTGCCTTTACATATAGTGCTTGAATTTCTTTCTGTGCAGATTCAATCTTTTCATCATAATTCTGTTTTATGGAAATATACTCCTCTAACGACAGAATTTCATCTTTCCAATCCACATACAAATCTTCTTTATTCCTTGTCCAGCCTCTGATATCGCCTTCCTTTCTCCAAATCAGTTCTTTCAAACGATCCGATTGTCTTTGTGTAACTGCATCCTTTTTTAACTCCTGAAACAAGGCATCTACCTCTACTGCAATCGAAACCTGCGCCCTGATTGCTTCCAAGACCGCTTTCTCTATATATTCTACCCTTACGCTATGGCGGGTACATAGGCGTTTTGTTGCCTTTGCATACTTAGAACATACATAATACTTGCGTCCATGATTATTGCAATAACTCATAATCATGCCACAATCCGCGCACCGCATGAATCCCGCAAAAAGTGATGGCTCGCTTTTTTTCACAGTTTGCCGTCTGCTCACGTCAAAAATCTGCTGTACCCGGTCAAAATCTTCTCTGGAAACAATTGCCTCGTGATGATTTTCGCAAATAATCCATTCATCCTTCGGCACAACCAAAGCCTTTTTTATCTTATAGCTGGCAACCCGCTTTATTCCCTGTACCAAATCACCACAGTACATACGGTTTGTCAGTATCCGTTTTACAGATGTATACCCCCATAAGGCAGAACCTTCTACTTCACATTTGGGGTTTCGATAGTTTGAACCTGATTGCTTTTTATATTCCATAGGAGTCAAAACTCCCATGTCATTAAGTTTTCTGGCAATCGAAAGCACGGCTTCTCCCTCTAAAAACCATTGGTAAATGTTCTGTACCACCTGCGAAACAGCTCTATCTACCAGCAATTCCCCTTTATGCTCTTTATCCTTGATAAAACCATATGTGCAAAAAGAACCGACAAATTTGCCAGATCGCCGCCTATTATCAAGAGACTGACGCACTTTGTTAGAAACGTCCTGACAATATGCGTCGTTCAACATATTTTTAAACGGAACAATAACCGTATTCATCTGTCCTGGATTCGCAAAACTATCCAGAGAATCCACTACCGAAATAAATCTTATCCCCATAAAGGGAAATATTTTCTCTAAATAATTGCCCACTTCAATGTAATTTCTCCCAAATCGGGACAAGTCCTTTACAATTACACAGTTAATCCGTCCACTCCGAACTTCATTCATCAGCCGCTTAAAACCAGGCCGGTCAAAATTTGTTCCTGTAAAACCGTCATCAATGAAATAATCTGCCACCTCAACATCTGGCAATTTTACTGAATACTCTCGCAGCAACATACGTTGATTGGAGACACTGTTACTCTCATCCTTGTCGCCATCTTCACGCGACAGGCGAATATACAGCCCTGCCGTCCAGCGTTTCTGCCCTGCCAGATTCTGATTTTTTTCTTCATATTTACTTATTCTAGCCACTATCGTCACCAGCCTCTCACGAATTCTATATCACATGCGCTAAATCAATATCATTTAATTCCAAAAGTTCCCTGCACCGCTGCAATTCGTCACGAAACCGAAACTTAATTGTAATTTTCTTTCCCTCATGCACATAGATCGTATCAACCAGTTCCAATAGGACTTCTCTTGTCAAATATTCAATATTCTGGTGTTTCTTAAAAGATTCCACAAAATTATTACGTCGGAAATTCTTTATATCACTCTGCTTCTTGATTTCCTCCCTCAAAGTCAATACTTCATCCTGCATCCTCTCTATATCTTCTGTATAACGCTGTTTCATGGAAATAAATTCTTCCTTGGATAAAATATTGCTCTTCCAGTCCATATACAAATCTTCTTTAATCCGCGAAAGCTTTTCTATCTCCCGTACCTTTTCGTCCAGAACCCTGTCCAGCATAACAGTATCCCTTTTAGCTGATTCGTTTTTTCCCAATTCCTGTAATACTTCATCCATCTTCACAGCCATAGCTACTTGTGCCTGTATCGCCTCCAGAACCGCATTTTCCACATAGTCTGCCCGAATACTATGTCTGGAACACACATTTTTCGACACTTTTTTGTATGTGGAACACACAAAATAATGATATGTCCCATATGAATGTACATTCTTATGCCGATTCATCGCCCGTCCACAGTCTGCACAGCGCATAAAGCCCCCCAGCATCGTAACTCTGCCCTGTTCTTGCGTCATCCTCGTGTCTGTTTCAAAAATCCTCTGTACCTTATCAAATGTCTCTCTGTCCACAATTCCTTCATGATGGTTTTCACACACCATCCATTCATCTTCTGGCACTCTCTGCAGCTTTTTCACTTTATAACTGGTCACACGCATGACGCCCTGCACCAAATCACCACAATACATTCGATTCTGTAAAATCCGCTTTACCGCGCTATAACCCCACATAACAGGACCTTTTACGGAAGAATCGGCCACCTTATAACGCAGACCACACATCCTCTTGTATTCTGATGGAGATGGAATCCCCATATCATTGAGTTTTTTCGCTATCGTGATTGCTCCAAGACCGTCCAGGAACCATTCATAGATATTTTTGACAATTGGTGCAACCGACTCATCTACAAGCAATTCTCCTTTATTATCCGGATCTTTTACATATCCATAAGCAGAAAAGGAGCCAATAAATTTGCCGGATCGCCGCCTGCTGTCCAGCGAGCTTCGTACCTTATTAGAAATATCACGACAATACTCATCATTGATAAGGTTTTTGAAAGGTATCATAATTGTATTCATCTGGCCCGGATTCCCATAACTGTCCAGAGAATCCGCAATAGAAATGAATCGAACTCCCATAAATGGAAATATCTGTTCCAGATAATTGCCCACCTCAATGTAATTCCTGCCGAAACGAGATAAGTCCTTAACAATAATACAATTCAAACTGCCTTTCTTAATCTGTTCCATCAGACGAATAAAGCCGGGCCTCTCAAAATTTGTCCCCGTCCAACCATCATCAATGAAATAATCTGCCACCTCAACATCTGGCAATTTTGCTGAATATTCCCGCAACAGCATGCGCTGATTGGATACACTGTCACTCTCATCCTTGTCGCCATCCTCACGCGACAGGCGAATATACAGTCCCGCCTTCCATTTTTTAGCAGCACTGCTCTCGGCACCAGTCACACCATATTTACTTTTTCTAGCCATTATTCTCTCTCCAATCTTTACGAAATTAGAAAGAGACCTACGCCACACATTATTTGCAATCATTGTAGCACAGATCGCCCTCATTTTTCAACACCTTATTCTGGCAATTTTTCATCAGCTTTGTAAGCAGCGACTGTAACGAATCCTGCGTATCAGAAAAAGCAATCTCCACCTTTAATTCTTTTGTTTCAAACTCATAAGGATTTTCATGTGTCTGGAACCATTGAATAGCATTTTGGCTCTGTTCATACGTCATCACATACATCACCTCTCTTTACTTGCAAAACAAAACCTATATATATCATTAACTATTTTGGAAGTTTTAACGCAAAAAGACCGCACATAAGAATACAAAACGTAACTTATGTGCGGTCTCCTGCGCCAGTATTTGATACTGACCATCTGCCTGGCTCTGCCCCCTCGTATCCTTGCGTGTCTAATAACAGCCTCTTTCCATCACTCCAAACATTTTAGCAATTTCAGGATTCATCTCATCAAAATCGTAATCGTCATCATATAAATTCTGTCCTCTGGCAATCCCAATTCTTTTTGTTATTACCATCTCGCCTGCCGACTCGATGGGGATACTCGTCAAATGCCTCTTGACGCAAGCGTCATCGGCGCTTTTTTATCTTATAAAATCCACTCAATTTGGATGATGCGTGATTACCTAACGGTTTCCCGATCCCATCCGGTGGCGGCAACGGACGTTCTGCTGTCTTGTCAATGGCTTTGAATAACTGGTAAATAGCAACCCTCGCCTCTACCAGCTGAACTTATAGACCGTCGTGGAGTCAAACTCCTCTCCGGCTTTCAGCAGGCAGGATTTAAACTCCGGTATATGAATGGAGTTCGGGAAGAGCTGCGTCTCAAAGCAGACGCCGGTGCGGTTCTCATAGACCGCGCCGTCCTTGCCCGGCTCGTGTCCGATAAAGTTTCCGGCGTACACCTGCATGCCCGGCAAATCGGTAAACACTTCCATCTTCCGTCCCGATGTTTCCTCGCAGACCTCGGCCGCCTTTCCGAAGGCGTCCTCCGGCTTATCCAGCACAAAGTTGTGGTCGTAGCCGTTTCCCTGTTTTAACGGGCCGTAATCCGCCCCTATATCCCGTCCCAGCGGCTTCGGCTCGCGAAAATCCATCGGCGTGCCGGCGACGTCCAGAATTTTCCCGGTGGGCACCAGATCGTCCGTCGTCTCCGTAAAGCCGTTAGCGTAAATTTTCACAATGTGATCCAAAATCGTTCCCTTATTGTGTCCCTTGAGGTTGAAATAGCTGTGGTTGGTCAGGTTGCACAACGTATCCTTGTCGCTGACGGCGTGGTAGTGGATTTTCAGCTCGTTTTCCTCCGTCACTGTGTACGTCACGCTGACGGTGAGATTCCCCGGAAATCCCTGCTCTCCGTCCGGACTCACGCGGGAAAAGGTAATGCTGTTTCCCTCGGTCGCCACATCGTATATCACCCGGTGGAATCCCGGATGGCCGCTGTGGAGATTGTTCTCGCCGTTGTTTTTCTCCAGATAATAGGTCACGCCGTTGATCTCGAACTGCGCGCCCGCGGTCCGGTTGCTGTGGCGTCCCAGAAAAGCGCCGTAGGACTCGTTATTTTTCTCGTAGCTGGGCACGTCGTCGAAGCCGAGAACGATGTCGTCCGCCTGTCCGTTCTTATCCGGTATAATCAGTTTCACGATTACGGCTCCCAGATTCAGAAAGGAAACCTTCATCCCGTTCTCATTGGACACCTCGTAGAGCGTCACCTCTTTTCCGTCCTTAGTCATGCCAAAAGGCTTTAATGCAATACTCATGCTTTGAAACCCCCTTTATGTTTTTTAATTTATTATTTGCCGCATGACAGCATGTCACGCTTCTTCCGTTTCTTTCGTTTCTTCCTTCTTTGCCACGCAGATTCCTAACTCCTCCAACTGTGACGGATCCACCTCGCCCGGCGCCTCCGTCATCAGGCAGGACGCGTCCTTCACCTTCGGGAAGGCGATGACCTCGCGGATGTTGTCCTCGCCCGCGAGAGCCATGACCAGACGGTCCATGCCGTAGGCCAGA